>JABSSR010000375.1 GCA_013213965.1 Verrucomicrobiales bacterium
ACTTCATATTGAGGTGACCCCGGAATTTAATCGTTATGCTCTTACCCTGATAGCAGCACAAGGATCGGTCTTCTTTACCAGTGCCAGTGATGGAAGGGTCGGTTGCCTGAACGCTGAAACGGGTGAATTGATTTGGGAATTTGTTACCGGGTCTGCCGTGGGTCGTTCCGCTACGTACTCAGATAAAAAGATCTATATTGGCAGTGATGATGGTAATGTTTATTGCATCGATGCGAAGAGCGGAGACTTGATCTGGAAATATAAGGCGGCACCTGCTGACCGGTGGATGTTTTCATTTGGACAAATGACATCAGCTTGGCCCGTGCGTACGGACATTGTTGTTGATAATGGGATAGCATATTTTGGGGCGGGTGTTTTTCCGCATGATGGAACCTTTGTATATGCACTTGACGCTCAGACAGGTAAAAAGATTTGGAGGAATGGAACTCATTGTGAGACACTGAACCGTTGGAGCCTTGCTCCTGTCGGATACATATACACAACGCAGAGCAACCTTTATATGCCGATGGACTTCAAGCAGTTTCATTGGGCTGTTTTCAATAGTTACAAGAAGTCCTCCGGGCAGATTGATCCTTGGGCAGGCACTGATTCGGAGAATCCGGTAGGTTATGGGGATCCTTTCTATCCGATCATCGGCGCTCTCCATGACAAGCACCGCTATCATGGTAATGAGGCTTTCGTTGCAGAGATCACTGTGGATGAAAAAACCAAAAAGAAACAAACAAAAACAGAACGTCTTTGGCAGGTTCAAACACCGGAATTCCAGACTGATATTCACTCAGTCAGCGGTGTCCCAGTGATGCGGGGAACAGTGACCAGGTATGATCCTGACATGTGCAGTGTCATTTATGCCGGGGGAGTGGTTTTCAATGCGGCCCTAAAGACAGACATTGAAAAAGGTGCAACGGGTAAACTCTTCGCGCGTGATCCTAGTGATGGTAAGGAACTGTGGACATCAGAGATTCCAGAATGGCCTAATCAGCTAATTGCTGCTGGCGGAAGATTATTTGTTAGCACCCGTGACGGAAGAATCCACGCCTATGCTAACAATAATAGTTCCGGGTTTAAAAAGATAGAGGAACCAATCAACATCGATCCATCGATTTCAGACCCTATGGCCAGTGTGGCAGCTGATGAGATATTAAAGGCGGCTGTATTTTTTCATTCGGACGGGACAAAGACTAAGGCACAGGACCCAGCCAAGCTGGTAGGCGAGGCTCTCGTGCTTGATTGTGAAAGTGGTTCCCTAGCTTATGCTATTTCTCAGAAGACGGACTTACGCTTGTATGCTGTCTTTGATAATGAGAAGAGAGCGGAAAGGGCAAGGACCGCTTACAATGAGGCGGGGGTCCATGTTTCCAGGATCACTGTCCTGCATTTGAAAGAAAAGGATAAGGTTCCGTATCCGTCCAGGTTTGCGGACTTTATTTTTTCCGAGCGAGTAATAAATGGAGGCAAAATGCCAGTAAATATTGCTGAGATTAAGCGTCTTCAAAAGCCAATCCGTGGCCTGATTATAGTTGGAGGAAAACAGTCCCCCGAATCAATGCAGGAATGGTTTAATGGGACCGGTCTCAAGGGGTGGAAAAGTTTTAATTCTCCAGATGCAAAGATGAATTGGATAGCACGTGAAGCTCCTAGACTCGATGGCGGAGGCGGCTGGACACACGGTTATGGAGACGCAGGCAATACCATGTGCAGTCATGATTCCGTATTAAAGGCTCCGCTAGGGGTTGCCTGGTACGGGCCACCGTATTCTAGTCGTGGAGCGAAAGGAATATCACCTCCGATCATTGTTGATGGGGTCCTCGTTTGTCAGTTCCAGGATTATATTTTCAAGGAGAAAACATATACCGAAGGCTATGATCAGTACACTGGCCGAAGATTGTGGAGGCGTGAAAAATCAATGACCGATACCATTGCTGCTCCTGGCAGTATATTTCAAAGGTTCTTGGAGGTTCTGGTTCAGATTGACCCTTGGACAGGAAAAGAGATCAGACGTTATTTACCACCATTTAAGAATGGTCAGTGGAGCGGGATGTCTGCTGACAGTGACGGAAAGACACTGTACCTTTCATCTAACGGTAAAGATGCCAATGAAAAGGATTGGTCATGCATTCTTGGACTGAACACTGGTACTGGGGAAGTGCTGTGGATTTTAGGAGGCCCAGGCAAAGAAAAACAGTGGTCCCGGTGGAATTCGATCAGTGATGGAAGGCTGTATTTTTTAGGGGAAAAGGCTGAAGGCGCGCGCCGGGAAGAGGCCATCTCTGAAATGGCTCAGTGGCTAAAGAAAATGCCAGGAGAAGAGTATAAGGAATTTGCCGGTAAACTTAATGAACATGATTTTCGTGTTCTAAGGGCTGTGGATGCAAGGACCGGAGAATTACTCTATGAGCATGGTGTTGATATTTCAAATGCAGGTGGTGGATGGACGCGGTCCGTCGTCACTGGTGGCAGACGATCCTACCAACCTGTTCTTGGTGGTGCTGTCATTGCGCACGGAGACGTGGTGGCCTTTGCGACAGTTGCAGGTGCTGACAAGTCATGGGCCGTCTGGCCGAGCGGGGGCTATAAGGCACGGGCAATTGCAGTCCATGATGGAGGGACCGGAAAATTACTCTGGTATCGGTTCGCTAATTACCGTGCACGTCCCGTGGTCACGGATGATCTGATCGTTGCCGAGCCGTGGGCATTTGATTTGAAGACCGGGAACCCTAAAACAAGGATTCACCCTATCACTGGTGAGCAGGCTCAGTGGGCCTTTTGTCGTTACAATAAGCAGTGCGGCACGTTTGCAGGTTCCAGATATCTCATGTTTGGACGTTCGCGTGGCGTAGGATATCATGACCTTTTGGGGGATGATGGGCTTTATACATTTTTGCAGAGCCGCGCTAGTTGCTGGATAGATACTTCTAGTGGAGGAGGCATGATGATAAAGCCGCCCCATGCCATCGGGTGCAAGTGCGAAGTATCCATGCCCTTTACGATCGCTTTGGCGCAAGTGCCTCAACAGCCAGCAGTTCCTCAGACATTTGCCCAGCCCGGGCCTCAGTTGCCGGTC
>JABSSR010000376.1 GCA_013213965.1 Verrucomicrobiales bacterium
CATTGATCACCTTGTAATAATTATCATATTGCAGATCGTACCCAAAATTGTAATGAGCGACCGCCTTACGGGTGAACTGTCCCATCCGACCGTCAATTTTGCCGGGCCCGTACATTTTCTCATCAAGAAATATCTGAATCCGGAGAATAGTTTCAGTGTCTTTTTTTGAAGGTTCAGGCAAGTGCCCAATTTTCTTTTTGCTGAACCCGTTAGGTGCCAAATAAATTATCCCGAGGATGATTAACAGACTTTTGTACAATGTTTACTGCGTGTGATTTGGTTAAGTGGTTGAGATTGGTTTTTGTTGGGGATTTATTATTTGAAAATATATTGGGCCAATGAGCTTCTATAAGTTGAAGGCACTATGGACGATATTTGCCGATTGCTCAAGGTCCTCTTCTTTGATGATGACTGCAGTTTTTATTTCTGAGGTAGATATCATTTGAATATTGATACCGTTTTTTGCCAGGGCAGCAAACATTTGAGCGGCGACGCCGGAATGAGAGCGCATGCCAATTCCAACCACGCTCAGTTTTCCGATCCCGTCAGTCGTTTCTATGGAGGATTCATTGCCCAGATCGTTAAGGATAGGTTCTATCGTTTCTTTTGCCTTTTTAAGGTCCGAACTGTGCAAGGTGAACGAGATATCAGTCTGGTTCGTTTTTGAGACGTTCTGGACGATCATGTCGATCACGACGCCTGAATCGGAAATGGCATGAAATATCTTGGCTGCGACTCCCGGCTCATCGGAAACATTCTCGATGGTGACCTTTGCCTGTTCTCGTTCAATGCTCACTCCGCGAACAACTACGGATTCCATGTTAGGGTGTTCTTCTGTCACGATTGTTCCTGGGTTTTCATTTAGACTACTTCGTACTTCAAATTTAACTCCAAATTTTTTGGCAAACTCGACGGACCTTGCCTGCATTACCTTAGAGCCAGATGAAGCCATTTCCAGCATTTCATCATAGGAAATTTCATTAATTTTACGGGCCTCAGGCACGACACGTGGGTCGCAGGTGTAGACACCGTCAACGTCGGTCAGTATCTGGCAGAGGTCAGCATCTATTGCCGAAGCCATCGCTATAGCGGTCAGGTCAGAACCGCCGCGCCCGAGCGTTGTGACACGACCGTCTGGGCTCCTGCCCTGAAAACCGGCCAGAATCACGATGTGATTTTCATCAAGGAGTCGATGAACCTCGTCCGGTGTGATGTTTGATATTTTTGCTCTGGTATGGTCCCCGTCCGTGACAATTCCTGCCTGAGCCCCGGTCAATGAAATGGCCTTGCCTCCGATAGCGTTAATGGCCATCGAGGTCAGGGCAATGGTCGTTTGTTCTCCGGTAGCTAAGAGAACATCCATTTCGCGGTCCGTCGGCTCATGGACCGGCGATACTTCGTTGGCCATTTCAATGAGCCTATTCGTGACTCCGGCCATGGCTGAGACCACGGCCACGACCTGATTCCCTGCCCTTTGAGTCTCAAGGATTCGCTTGGCTACATCGTTGATTCTTTCAGTACTGCCGACTGAAGTGCCTCCGTATTTCTGTACTATGAGTGACAAGTTCCCTTCCTGATTAAAATTAACTGGCAACTAATTACAATAATTCAAGATTTGAAAGAGCTAATGTGAGTCTTATTGCAAAATATTCTCTTCCAGATATTTTCTTATTGCATCTGTATTTGCCGGTAATCTTTCTTTTTGAGGCGTTCGTTCCCTGAGCCTTTCAAGGCTAGGATGTGTCGGGCTTTCATTGATTGCCTCGGTGATTGTTTTCGGGAACTTTGCAGGATGAGCGGTGGCCAGTATGATAGTTGTCTGAGAAGGGGTCATCTCATTAAAACAGCAGGACGTGTGTGGGTCCGAAACATAATTAAAGAGGTCCTTGGCTTTACGAATGTTTTCAATGATGCCGGAGTCATCGGTCCGTGTAGCGGAGAATTCTCCAGCATTAAATCCAGGAATGATAAGTTCGTTCCCCTTCTTAATTTCATTCATTATCTCTGAGGTCCTTTGGCCGTCTCCGTCAAGATGGTAGTGAAGGAAACGTTCAAAGTTTGACGCGACCTGAATGTCCATCGAAGGGGCCAGTGACGGGTTCACTTTCTTCGGCTCGTAAATGCCTTCCGTGAATAAACGGTAAAGTAAATCATTCTGGTTCGTTGCTACTGTGAATTCTTCGGCCGGCAATCCCATCCGGCCCGCTAACCATCCTGCCAGGACGTTACCAAAGTTGCCGGTCGGTACAACGTAACGGACACTATCCTTGTGACCTTCGGGCAATTGCTGATATGCGTGAATGTAGTAAACGCACTGAGCTAATATTCTGGCCAGATTAATTGAGTTCACTGCCGAGAGACGGGCCCTGTCCTTGAACTCAAGGTCCTCGAACAGGTCCTTCACGATCCTCTGTGCGTCGTCGAAGGATCCCTCGATGGATATGGGAAAAATGTTATCAGATCCGGTGCAGGTCATTTGACGTTCCTGGATATCTGAAATTCTACCCTCAGGATAGAGGACGAAGACACGGGCACCTTCCTTGTCGGCGAGACCATGGATAGCTGCTGATCCTGTGTCCCCCGAAGTCGCTCCTAGGACGTTGATCACTTTGCCGGTCCTGGCAATTTGTTCTTCAAACATGTTACCGACGAGTTGGAGCCCGAAATCCTTGAAGGCGAACGTTGGTCCATGAAATAACTCCAAAACGTAAGTATCATCACTCAGTTCAATTAGCGGTGCTGCGTTGTCGGGATCTTCAAAACTTGAGTATGATTTTTCAAAGAGTTCATTAATTTCTTCGGCTGAATGATCTTCGTCGAACAATTTAAAGAATTCCGCTGCCAGTTCCGGATACCGTGTCGGTCCTTTTTCCAGTAGCGGTTCGATTGATGGGAGCCTTTCCGGTACATAGAGTCCTCCGTCCGGTGCGAGACCTGAAGCAAATGCATCAGCAAAACTGAGCGGAGGGGCAGAACCTCTTGTCGAAAGAAATCGCAAGGCTATTGAATGGTTATTGTTCCAGTGTTTCCACGCGTAAGAGCGTGTGTTCCGGTTCTACCGTGTCCAACTCCAGTATGGATTTGAGCGCGTCCTGAACGGTTCCGAAACTGGCGTCATGCAGGAGAAGGACCAGAGGAATGTGCTCTGTGGAGGATTCCGGTTCCGGCTGGATCACGGAAAGAATTCCCACATCATTATTACCCGTGATCGTTGCAATCTTGGCAAGAACGCCCGGCCTGTCAGCGACGCTCAATCGTAAGTAGTATTGTGAGATGGTCTCGGCGAGGGGAAGGACTGTGCCGAAGTCTCCTTTTGGGACAAATCCCGTGCAGCCGACCCGGTTATTGATATTCTTCGCCGCGTCGGCCACGTCACTGATGACAGCACTCGAAGTCGCGTCCTGCCCGGCACCGCTTCCGTAAAAGAGGGTCTCGCCGACAACGTCTCCGTGCACCGCGACCGCGTTAAAGACTCCGTCCACTGAAGAGAGGATATGGTCTTTCGGGATCAGGGTCGGTGAGACGCGGGCCTCGATACGGTGATCGTTCTCCGCCTGCCTGATAACACCGAGCAGTTTTATCTCATAACCTAGATCATTGGCGAAGGCGACATCGTCCAGGGAAATGTCTTCGATACCGGTAACGGAAACCTCTTCAGGGCGCAGCCACTGACCGTAGGATAACCATCCGAGAATGATTGCCTTGTGGCCAGCGTCCCAACCATTGATGTCCAGCGAAGGGTCCGCCTCGGCGTATCCCTTTTCCGTCGCCTCTGCCAGAGCTTCAGTGAATTCAATGCCTGCCGAGTTCATTCTCGTTAGAATATAGTTCGAGGTCCCATTGATGATTCCGTAGATAGATCCTATCCTGTTTCCAATGAGTGCCTCCTTCACCGCTTTGATGATTGGTATTCCTCCGGCAACGGCCGCTTCACAGTAGAGCGGAGCGTTCTGTTTTTCTGAAAGTTCAATTAATTCTTTACCGCGCTCTGCCAGAACCGCTTTATTTCCTGTGACCACGGCCTTATTCGCATTCAGTGCTCCGCTAATTAGCTTGAAGGCTTCGTCCACGCCTCCGATCAACTCCACGATCACATCGATGTTAGGGTCTTCGATTAATTCGTTCCAGTCCGTGGTGATTAATTCTTTAGGAACTTCAATGTCCCGTTTCCGGTTCTCATCCTTCACCGCGATCTTTGTGACCACGAGAGTTGTTCCGGTCCTCTCACTCAATAGGTCCTGGTTCTTGAGCAGATTCTTGTACACGCCGGTCCCGACGTTTCCTAGCCCGGCAAGACCAATTCGCAGTTGTTTTCCTTTTTCTTCCACTTCTCTTTGTAAACGATCAGCACTATCCTGTTTAAGATGCTCATGTGCAAGCGATTCTGCCAGGCTTTGAGGATCATTCTGGTTAGTTCAATGAATTTGAATTAGAATCTGAACATGGCAAAGACTGCTCTACTACTGGATCCGGTATTCAAACTTCATGACACTGGTCCCGGTCATCCGGAATCGGTGGCCCGGTACCTTGCCATTACTGAGGTACTGAATAAAGCAGGTGTTCCGGAAAAGTGCCTAAAGATTGATCCACGCAATGCGACAGATTCAGAGATCCTTGGCTGCCATACTGCTCAGTACCTGAACACTGTGAAGAAGGACATTTCCGAAGGCAAAAAAGAGTTGAGCACTGGTGACACGAACGTATGCAAGGAATCATATAA
>JABSSR010000377.1 GCA_013213965.1 Verrucomicrobiales bacterium
GGTCGGTCAGTCCGTTTTTTCAAATGATGGTCTTGAAATTGCCTTTGTTTCGGGAGGTGATTTATGGGTCATGGATACTGTCCTTAAAGAGCCTAAGAGAGTCACGAAGACAGCAGCTGAAGAGCGTGAGCCTGTCTTTTCGCCTGACGGGAGCAGCATCATTTATATTTCAGATGACGGCCGTTCGGCTAGTCTGTGCAGAGCAAAGCGTTCTGATTCGGAAAAGTATTGGTGGCAGAACCATATCTTTAATACGGAGAAGCTCAGTGAAAAGGACGAAGTCATTGAGGATATCATTTACAGTCCTGACGGAAAAAAAATATCAATGATCAAAGGTTCAGGTGAACTTTGGATATCTGATCCGGATGGGAAGAACGCTAACAAATTAATAAGTTCATGGAATGCACCGCGCTATGATTGGTCCCCTGACGGAAAATGGATAGCCTATTCCGTTTATGATCATAATTTCAATCGTGATATATGGATAGTGCCTGTCGATGGCTCGAGGAAGCCTTTCAACCTCTCGAGGCATCCGGATTCCGATGGTGGTGTTCGATGGTCTCCTAATGGCAAATTGTTGGCCTTTACTGGTCGGCGTTATGATACAGAGACTGATATTTATTATGTTTGGCTAAAGAAGGAGGACGAAGAGACGGATTCCCGTGAGAGGAGCATTGATAAGGCGCTGGAGACGATGAAAAAGGGACGCTCAAAACCAAAACCGGCACCTAAAGTTCCGGGCAAGGAGAATGTAAAACCTAAAGTATCTGAAGAGAATCGCTTCATTAAAGCGCTGAGGATAATGTTTGATCTTCCCGCATCTTCAGAGAAGAAGCCAGAACCAGATCCTCCGAAGCCAGAGCCTAAAGAGGAGAAGCAAGAAGAAGAATCAGAGTCAGGAATTGATTTTGAAGGCATCACGGAGCGGATCCATCGTATATCAATTCCTGATGTTTCAGAGAGGGGATTGTTTTGGTCTCCTGATTCCAAGAAACTTGCCTTTTCGGCAAAAATTAAAGGTGTTGAGGGTGTTTTCTCAGTAGAGTTTCCGGACAAACTCAGTCCTCCAGTGCTGGTATTATCCAAGAGCATTTCCATGCCTAAATGGTTATCTAAGGATAGCCGCATTGTTTATACGTCGGGTGGAGTTCCTGGGTCCCTCGCCAAAGGAAAGGCAGAGACTTATTCTTTTAAAGTTCTAACGGAAAGGGTCCCCGAAGAGCATCAGCGAGTTGGTTTCCGACAGGCCTGGAGAGCAATGCGCGATGGTTTCTATGATGAATCGTTAAATAACAGGGACTGGAATCTTATCCGTGAAAAATATGAAGGGATGGCTTCCGCTGCAGTTGACAAATATTCTTTTAGTCGAGCCATTTCTCTGATGCTCGGTGAATTGAATGCTTCGCACCTTGGTTTTAGGAGCAGTTCAAGTAATTCATACAGGCCCAAGGGATGGCAGGATCAGACCGCGCACCTCGGGGTTATCTTTGATGCGAATCACGAGGGGCCCGGGCTTAAGATTAAAAAAGTTCTTACTGATGGTCCCGCGTCAGAGGAAAAGGTTCAGATGAGGGAGGGTGAGATAATTATGGAAATCAATGACGTCGAGGTGTCCTTGAGGATGGATTTGACTGAGGTCTTGAATGGTAGATTGGATCGGGACCTGACTCTTAAGGTTCAGGGATTAGGTGATGAGCAGAAGCAAAGAGAAGTCATCATGAGGCCTTCCAGTTATTCGAAGGCCAGATCCCTTGTCGAGTTAGATAAGATCAATGATACAAGGAAAAGGGTAGATGAACTGTCAGGTGGGCGTTTAGGGTATCTTTATGTGGCCCGAATGATGTGGAGTGAATTTCAGAAATTTGAACGTGAAATTTATGCAGAAGGGGACGGGAAAAAAGGTCTAGTGATAGATGTTAGAAATAATGGAGGCGGATTCACTGCAGATCATCTGCTCACGGTCCTAGTGCCTCCGGTCCATGCAAGTACGGTTCCACGGGGTGGAGGTTTGGGGTATCCTGGAGACCGGAGAGTCTATGCTACTTGGACTAAGCCTATTGTGGTTCTTTGCAATGAGAGGAGCTTCAGTAATGCTGAGATTTTCAGTCATGCCATAAAGAATCTTAAAAGAGGCAAGCTAGTAGGGGTCCAGACTGCTGGAGGCGTCATCTCAACAGGATCAAGATCGATAATGGATTTTGGCACTATCCGAATGCCTGGTAGGGGATGGTTCCTTCCTGATGGTCAGGACATGGAATTGAATGGAGCTGTCCCGGATCACTTGATATGGCCGCTCCCAGGTGAGTTGCCTTCTGGTAACGATAAGCAGTTGGATAAGGCGGTCCAAGTACTTTTATCAGATGTGGAAAAAGCTGCCAAAGAATCCAAGGCAAAATTAATACGCGCGAGTCAGAGAAAAGCTATCGAGGCTGAGCCCAAGAATTAGAAGAAGAATAAAAGATAATAGTTAGTACTATTGAAGATAGTAATTTTGTAAGATTCATTTCCCTTATTTTTTTATGGCTGGTGGAATTACTACTACCTGGCTCTGATAATTTCGCTTTGCACACTTGCTGGAAGGCCGCTGCTCTGAAGCCATTCGGTTGCGGCTGACTTGTCGCGGCGAAAAAAAGTCTGGCCCGCATTGATGAGGGCACCGTTGCGGGTCGATTCATCTTGTATACTGTCTGCCCAGATCAGAGCCGACTGCGGGTCTTCGTGAGCGACTTTAGAGACAAAGCCTCTTATTGCACGGTCCTTTCCGACCGAATCTGGCATTGAGACTAGATGCTCGCTGGCAGCTTTGGGGTCACGGCCTGCCCAATGATGGAGGGCTGTCTCAAGGCCAGTGTTCGCGCCTTGGCTCTCTGGTAATGAACTTAACCACTCAGCGCTAGCCGGAGGGTCACGGTGAGCCCAGGCTTCACCAACTTTGTGAATTGCGGTTGAGGAGATATCAGAATCTAGGCTAGCTGCCCATTTTGACGCTGATTCTGGATCCGAATAGGCAAATCTTGGGATAATAGAATAGATTGATGATTGTCGCATTCCTTCGTCAGGGAGGCTCTCGGCCCATGCTCCTGCCTCTTCAAGATTCATGCTCCGGGTCGCCTTGCGTGCAACGTCATGGATCATACGATGAGCGTCTTTATCGCCAGATTCCTTCAGAGTACTGATGAAATTGATGGCCCTGTCAGGGTCAGTATTGGCGAGTCCCTCGACAATACTTCTTTTCAAGTGGTCTTTACTGAGTCGCTTGTCATCTAATTTATCGAGGTCGTTGAACCATGCGATGGCTTGGTCCGGGTCAGTGCTTGCCCAGCCCGTCATTGTCACATGAAGGTCACGTTCTGAGGTTTTGGTGCCATTAATAACAGCTTCGGCCCCAGCCATAGATCCCCAAACGAAATGAAAGTCGCGGAACTCTGAGCTGTCTTGATCGAAGTTCTTTATCTGTTCTCTTATTTCACGAGCATTGTCTAACGTCATTCCCTGAAGGAGTTCATTGAATAGTTGCCGTCTCTTGAGCGGATTGAGTTCTTCTCTGATCGATTGACCGATTCTTTTTATGCTTGTGGAGTTGAGCTTCGTTCCTGACAAGGCAGAAGAATTTAATTTAGGATCGGAACTGATCGACTCTGCGGAATTATTATTATCTCCTGATGATTTGGATTTTATTGATTGTCGGTTAACTAGACCACGTGATGTTTGGCCTTGAGCTTGGGACTTGGCGTTGTCTGTTTCTGATACTGGGTTGTGATCAGGTCTGAGTGACAGGCCAAGGAAAAAAGTTATCACTGGAAGAAGGATCCAGACAAATGTTTGTAATAGTTTTCTGAGCATTGTCTTAACTTCTAAATATCCTCAATAGAGAAAGATACTCTACTTTAAATTAGGTGGGCTTACACTCACAAATTTTTTAATGAGCTTCATAATTGAACCTATAATAGGAAAGGTTCCATAAAGTGGAAAAGATGCATCCCAATAGTCCCTGTGCTCAATAATTTGGCCAGCGTCATCAAAGCGGAGCCGACTAACACCATCAATCTCATAAGCTTTATTTCGAAACTTGTAGCGCATTTTCCAGCAAACAAAAGCGCATTCACTGTCATGTGCTGAATGAATTGATTCAAATCGAACTCCTTTTAAAACTTTTAACAGATCCTCAAGGATTAGTTTTAGATGGGCCGGGTCCTTTCCTTTGTTTATCGGCTCTTCATATTGGACATCATCACTGTAAATTGAGTCCAAAGATTGCAGAGAATCAGATCCATAGTTTTTTAGTAAGTTAATGAATTTATCCGTCATTAATCAGTGTGATTATTTTACGTTAAAATTGTCACAAGTCAGCTTGAGGAGCACAGATCCTTCA
>JABSSR010000378.1 GCA_013213965.1 Verrucomicrobiales bacterium
ATCGATCACGGTCAGCGTTAACTAGACCAGAGATTCGGGCGGCGAGAGGATCGAGAAGTAAATTGATTTGTTCTTCTGTCCAAATCAGATCTCGTATCTCTCTTACAACGTTACGGTATTCGAGATCGAATTCGGGCCTTGGAGGATTGGTCCCATAAATTGCTTGCTTGCAAAAACCGACACCACCGTTCCAGTTTGGTCCCCAGCTAGTGTCTGAATCCCAAGGTAAAACCCAAAGTCTTCCATAATTTGTTTCTTCTGAAGGTTCAAAATAAAATGCACGATTTTTTAGATGCTCACTTGTATTTGGTTGTACATCATAATGGCGAATTGCATCTACGATAGCATGATAATGATTCCAGGAATTATAGTTCACATGTTGGTTTAGCCAATCATCTGATTTGTTTGGTTTTAATTGAAATATTATATTTTTAAAATCAGATCCGTCATCGACACCTTCTCTCGCCAGATAACGCCTCACTGACACCCCGTCAGTGCGTCCGCTTATGAGCTTATATAGATTTCCTTTTTTAAGATTATGGGTATCAAGGAATCGAACATCGAATTCCTCCATGGCCAATAACATTCCGTAATAGTCTCCCTGATATTGCCCATTATTTTCTTTCGGAGCTTCCTCAGTTCCCCGGATCACTCGCAAATGGAACCAATGAGTGAAGGGTGCGGGGGTTCCCGTCATATTCCAAAGGATATGATTAGCCGCTTGTTCTATCCCCCATGTATGATTTCCACGAGAACCCTTCATTTTGTGCGTTGCCAGATATTTCCATTCTGTAGGGTAGCTTTTCCCGTCAGTATCGTGAAATTGTGGATAGCTTCCTAGATTGAATCGAAATTTAAAGCTCCGTCTTCCGTTACCTGAGTATCGAGCATTTCGTTGTCGCAAACGATATCCCACATTGTCATATACTTTGCCTTCATAGACAAAGCTGCAGTTCCAGTTATAAGCACTTCTGGCATCATAATTGTTACGACCTATTTGGTCTCCGCCATTATATGCTACGGCTTGATCAAAATCTTTTGAGTCTGTGAGTATTTGATATACCGGTATTGAATTGATGAGTTCTGACGGATATGTATGAGGAGTAGGAAATGTCCTGCTTTTCTCAACTACATAATCGGGTATGCCATCATAAACGAAAGAGGCGAAATTCAATGCTGGGTCATCTTCGTAAGGTAGCTGAACGCTATTACCATCGTTGTCTTCTGTAATGATTCTGTATCTTAAGAGGCTTCTATTTGGTTGATTTGGTACAGTTGCAGTAAAGGTGCTGTCATTGGTGGTTTCATCATTACCAATTCCGTCATCCAACATTGTCAAAGTTTTCCAGTTTTCCGGATCATGATAAACAGGGTTAGGTTCACGTAGAGAGTTAGGACTAGAAATGAGTTTACTTGTCGATTTTGCAAGAAATGCAGGTATATAAGAGCCAGGAGCAACGACTTGATATTCTAGCCTGACATTCTTTACTCCCTCGTTATCAGTTATCTTTGCCGTAATGACTGTTTCTTGATTGGAGGTTGGTTCTTTAGGCCAGTGATTAACTTGTCTAGTGATTGGAGGAGCATTTTTTGTGTAGGTTGAGTTCTTGGTTCCTGGAGAGGGAATAGGCGGCTCTCCTTCTCCACGACTTGGCCGAATGATTTCTAGTTCTAGTCCAAGATCACTACTATTACTGCTGACATTGAAGAGTTGTACAGCAACTGTATTTTTTCCTTCTTGCAAATATCCAGCTACACCTTCAATGATTTCTTCTTGCCATGTTCCTTCTTGTCCGTTCTTGCTGGCAGTGCCGTTTGCGGCGGGTTCACCTATGTTCATGTTATATCTGAGTGCTTCGGTGCCGTTGATCCATATAATCATTCCATCATCAAGCATGAATCTTATACGGAGTTGTTGAGGAATCTCTTCTGGAGCAATGAGCAATTCGTTACGAAGAAAGACGGAGGTGAAGGAATTACGCATTCCATTTATTTCTGTTGCGATATCAATGCCCCGTACGCTGCCATAGCCTATGGGAAGAGTCGCATTGGCCCATGAATTATCTTCAATAAAATCTGTTTTTCGCCAATCACTAATTGGATCTGACGCTTCAGTATTCCCGGGCCTCCATCGCCAATCACTATTCCCTGTGCCAATTAATGTTAGTTCTGGTAATATTCCTGGAACTGATGAACTGCGCCAGGAACCTCCTAAATCATTATCGAGTAATGGATTGATTAGTTCCATTGAGGATCCAGATCCATTTGCACCGACAGGCCAGGGGAAACTGGACTGGTAGCGGACTGTATCAGCAACTGTTCCATTAGAACGGCGCAACTCAATGCGTTCGCCATCACTTGCTAGATTGCCTGAATAAGGTCCTAAAGCTTCTTTGCCATATGACTTAACGAGTTCTTCGGGGTTCTCTGCTACTACGAGGTAACCCTTTGCTTTAATTTCTGTATTTTGAGGGAATTGATAGTCTATTCCTTCAGAAAAGAACCATCCAGAAATATTGATGGTATTATCCGAAACATTGTGAAGTTCAATGAATTCATTCAATGCATTGTTAGGTTCACTATTATAATGAACTTCATTAATAACTATTTCACTATATGTGAGACTGATTCCGTAAAGAATATATAAGGAAAAAGTAAATATTTTGGTAATGGCTTTTGGGTAGTGATGCACGATAAATTGGGTTATTTCTATATTACCTCTGATTTCAAGGTAAGGGAAGTTTCATACAAGATCCAATATGGAACCAAAATTTGGATCTACTAATCTGCGATAGGTGCGAACAGCTAATTTGTCTGTCATTTCAGAGATAATATCAGTAATGACTCTGGCCTTTGCTGAATCTTCTTCTGCATTGGCTATAAGTTTTTCCGACTCTGCACTAACTAGCCTGAGTGGGTTTCTAGTTTTCGAAATATAATTTTCAGAAAGAATATTAAATAGTTCTCCTAGGACTCGATTGGCTTTATGATCTAATTGCTGTAGCTGAGGTGATTTAAAGACGAGGTCCAGAGAAATATTTTTATATAATTTGGATTCTTGGG
>JABSSR010000379.1 GCA_013213965.1 Verrucomicrobiales bacterium
AACAGACGAAGGACCCAGCGATATCTGCCCCTGCTGACCATTTTATTAACACGAAAACGACAATTACCAATCATTAGAGCGTAATCTGTACAACCTGGGATTACCGGGCTTTCTTGCTCGGGTTGATAGATAAAATGATCAAAAAGTAATTCCCCATTCTGTCTATAAACGAGGGGCGCCCATGGGGTAATGTAAAAATCTGAAATGCCCTCTCCTTCGGCCAACTCAATTAACCTTTGTCCTAACGGACATTTGTCTGTTACTCCTTCCATTTGTGTGGCGATTTTTGGGTTTTGGAGACAGCTTCAATCAATCAAAAGGCAGCTGATCTCTTTTGTCATTTATCTTTATCTTGTTGAATTAATCGAAGTGATCTTTAGATCATTATTTCCAAGACTCTCGAAAATAGAGCCATCATTCATTAGCCTAACTATCCCGATACGGTCTTGGGATCCAAATTTTTTGAAAGAGCCTAATAGAACACTTCCTCCATCACGCAATGCTAAAACTTTAGTTACTGGACCGTCTGCGCCAGCCCCAGGATCAAAAGCTTTATAAAGCGAACCATCCCGATTAAGAACAGCGACCCGGTTCATCTCTTGCCCACCCACATTAGTGAAATCACCACCTATCATTATCCTTCCATCCTTTTGGACAACCACGCTACTCACTTCTCCATTGATACTTTCAGGAACAAAATTTGAATCCAAAGATCCATCTTTTAATATGCACTTAAGCTTACCAGCAAAATTACCTGCAAGAAGAATCCTTCCATCCTTCAGAACTAATGCCTGATGGATCGAACCCGACGAAGAAACATACCCCCCCGATGCAGACATTTGTTTATTAATCCCTGCATCAGAGTTGAGCAATGCCAAACGAGGCTGAAACACATCACCATAATGATTGAATTCTCCTGTGACAAGAATCTGATTTCCTTCAAGAAGGGAAATTGATCGGACCTCCCCGTCAAACCCACCAGTAGAAGCAACTTGCCATTCTCCGACCCATGTCTTCCAAGGATGAGTCTGCACCCATGTTCTCGTCGTAAGTCCTGGCGGGTCAAATGAAGGATCTACACTCCCATTTGAATTCAACCTGGCAATTCTTTTCAGAGAAGGATTACCTCCAACACTTTGAAAGCTCCCACCTATTATTATTTTTCCATCAGACTGTTCAACGAATGAATAAATGGCACCTCCTTTTACCTGCGAGGCAAATTCAAGAATCTCTCCATCAACGCTCAATTTAGCAAGACCTGATCTAGCGACACCATTTATCCTAGTGAATTCCCCTCCTACTAACAAGTTCCCATCAGACAGCTTAATTAACGCCTTTACCTCATCATTAGCACCTGTGCCGATTTCAAACGAATCATCAATTTGACCTGTCTCAGTATTTATGCGCGCTATATTCTCTGTAGTCTTTACATAAGTTTCCGGAAACTCTCCCGTGATTAAAGCTTCGCTTCCTGATTTTGCAGATATTGCGAAAACTGAAGCATCGATTGGAAGCTTCTCCGACGAATAACTAGAATCAATTTCTCCATGATTATCTAATCTAATAAAAGATCCCTTTGGAGCTGAATCATCGGCTACGGCATGAAATTTACCACCAACGAATACCTTATTATCTTGTGTTACATGCGAAGAGTATACTGTCCAAGAATCAATTCCTGATTGCTCTGAAAGATGAAATGAATCGTCATAAGAACCATCAGAATTTAATCTAGCTACACTCGTGACTCCATTACCATCGAATTGATCGAATGAGCCTCCAATGAAAAGCTTACCTCCCTCATAAACATT
>JABSSR010000038.1 GCA_013213965.1 Verrucomicrobiales bacterium
TGAAACGACTTCACTCTTCCTTTTTCGTCGAGACCCAATCGTGCGGGATAGCCGAAGAAGGCCGCAGTCTGCTTTGACGTCGCCTTCCCCATCACTACGGGTGATTTCATTGCCATCTTCTGACTCTCTTTTCCGGTGATCTGCAGCATGGTCCAATCTTTCTCCCCCTCCTTGATGACCTCTGCAGGGAAATCTCGTCCGCCCGTCGTGGTGAGGAGAATCTGCTTCTTCCCCTCCTTGGCGTTCTCATTCAGAACGTGTTTTGCCGTGAGGACCCGCCCGCCTTTCAAAATGATTCCCGTCCCGTGATTCGAGCTGTAGCTGTTCTTCACATACGAGTGCCTTACTTCGATCCGCACGATCCAGGGAATGACGGATTCAAGCCTCTTGGAAAACTCCGGCGCATGCTTCCCCAAATATTCCTCACTCAAGGCACTCCCTCGTTCATAGACCAGATTCCGATCCACAAACCATTGTTTTTCCTCTCCCCCCGAGTGCCCTATTCCGAGAGAGAATGCTGCCAAGCCCACGAAGATTCCAAATTTCATTGTCCTTCTAGGCTAGCGGTCCACTCGTTCTCTAAACGCTCCTGCTCTTCTTCGGATAATACCCAATGTTCTTCGAAGGTGTAATCGATAAGACGTTTCTTTTTAACTCCCTCTTCCATTTCAAAATAATGACCAATCCAACAAACAAAACAAGAAACCATTTAGCTAGCCCCAACCCCGAGCCATGATTCATGGTCAGTTGTTCGGGGATCGATAGCAATGAGCCACTGTTCCCGTTATAATCTTCGGTGCATTCCAATATCTCATTTATACTTGGCTCAAAAGTAAGTTTTCTTATAATCCTAACATGACTCAACAAGAGAAATCTCAATGGGAGATGAAGCCGAAGCCGCTCATTGTTGAAGGATCTAAGCCAAAATGGGAAAAGCCGTTTTGTTGGAAATGCATGAGGCATACACCATATAAAAAGGGGTATAGAACAGTTAATACGGATTCAGGAACAAGCACTAGAGAATACACAGAATGTAAAATCTGTGGCAGTAAAGGTATGCACATTCCCGCATATTTTGATCACTATTATAGCTTTGGTATCCACCCTCGGATGTACCCTTTTTCTATAGGCTGTATTCTTCTGCTTCCTCTTTTTTTCATTTGTCCCATTATTATTATTTTATTAACGGATGATGGTAAGGCCCAACGAGGAGTAATGTATGGACTATTGATATTTCTTTCAGTCTTCTTTATCGCCACGTACGGTGGAATCTTCTTCTGGTCTAAATTTAAGTATACGGCTTGGAAGAAATGGGCCAAATTGCGAGGCTGGAAAGAACTGAGTAAGTCTGAACGTATAAAGAGGGGTGCAAAGAAGCGCTAATAGAATTAACTAGCCCCCAAAGCACTTTTTTGTGAGGTTATCTTTCTTTCCTCCCTTCCTAGGCTGTAAAAACAGAGTTTTTGATCTTATGCTCCCTGACTAATAATTCAAGGAATCTGATTTTCTCTATTTTAGACTGTTTTGTTAGCAGGTAATGCATCTATAAATGTTCAGATAATGAAGGCGTACATAACTTATTTGATTCTTTCTTGTTCACTAATTGTTATTCCCGGTCTATTTGCTAATGAGGTCACAGATGACAGTAAAAAATCTAATGAAGTATCTGGCCCATCAGTAACTCCTCAGCCTCGATTAGAAGAGTGGTGGTTTGCTAGGCACGCTGAGAATATTGGCAAGATGAGTAAAGGAGAGTTTGATTTACTGATGCTGGGTGATTCAATTACTCATAATTTTGAGAGTGTTGGCTTAGCGGTATGGAAAAAATACTTTGAGCCAAGAAAAGCAATTAATCTTGGCTTTGGTGGAGACAGGACAAATCATCTTCTTTGGAGGATTCAACATTTGCCTGTACTTAAAAAAGCTCCTAAGGGGGCTGTTATACTTATTGGAACCAATAACATATGCTGGGGTAGTGATAAGCCGAGACAGGCGGCTGAGGGGGTTAAAGTAATTGCTAAGAAGTTACACTCCATTTATCCACAAACAGAGGTCCTTGTCCTCGGGCTACTGCCCAGGAGGCGTGAATTAGCACATCCTCACCGCAAACAAATCATAGAGTTAAATTCTTATCTTCCTGAGCTGTTGAAGAATATACCGAATGTTAAATTTCTAGAGATTGGCCCTCATTTTTTGGACGATAAAGGTCACTTATCTAAGGAAATGATGCCGGATACAACTCACCCTAGTGAAAAAGGCCATGAGGTTTGGGCCAAAGCAATCGAATCAGAATTGATCAGAATGGTAGGTCGTTAATTGTGTTAGGAAGATACAATATTTTGATATGAAGGGAGCTTTAGTAGTTTGTCTAGTTCTGGTTAATATTGTTTTCCAGGGTTTTGCCCAGGAAAAATCTTTATATCCGATTGCTAGCCCCTTAGCTAATTTCAAGTGGCGGATCTACAATCCACAATCAGTTAGTACACGTTATGCCATAATCACTCAGTTCATTGCAAACCATTCCCTTGTAGTTATACCGGAAAAAATACATAAAATTTCTGTTAAGAAAATAGATCGAAGTGCTTTTTTTCGATGCAGTGAAATGAGCCACATTATTTTTCCAGACACGGTCAATCACATCGGATCGTCCGCATTCAATCGATGCTCTCAGCTTTCCAAGATAATTATTCCTAAAGAGGTATCAATTATCAGGGCCAGTACATTTTTCCGTTGTTTCAATCTGAACTCAGTTCAAATGTCTGAAAATGTTTATAGCATTAGAGAATATGCTTTTTCGCATTGCCGTAGTCTCAAAGAAATAACAATTCCAAGTAAAGTTTCTGTAATCGAGAATAATGCATTTTCTGAATGCCTTAGTCTCGAGAGAGTGGTGTTCCTTGGTAATGCACCCAAGGAAAACCCGGAAGTATTCCAAGGATCTGAACCTATCATTTATCGTAATGAAAAATCGAAGGGATGGAAGGAAACCTGGTGCGGTCGTCCTGTGAAAATTATTACTGATTCTTCTTCCTGATCCATTTCATTTTTTGAATTCATGAATGAAGTTTATCAACAGATTGGTGAGGAAGGGTTGAATGCTCTTGTTTGTGCATTTTATAAAAGGGTGAAGGAGGATGATTTGTTATCTCCAATGTATCCAAGTGATGACTGGGAGAGTGCCCAAGGGAGATTAGCCGATTTTCTTATCTATCGATGTGGTGGATCTCAAAAATACATAGAAGAACGTGGGCATCCCCGTTTGCGGATGCGTCATATGCCGTTTCATATAGGCACTGCCGAACGGGACCGGTGGTTGAAGCTTATGCGTGAGTCAATGGAGGAAACAAAAGTTGAACCTCCAGCTTCAAAATTATTGGCAGAATTTTTTGCTCAGACAGCAGATTTTATGCGTAACGCATCGGAGTGAGAAAATTTTCGTGGCTTCAATTGATAAATTTCGGCAATATGTAGAGGTGAGAATTTTTCAGTTAATTATTATATGGACTACATTTTTAGGTTCTATCGCGTTTGCTGCGGATGATCTCCTGACATGGGAAAGTTATCTGAACTGCCGCCAGTTAATGGGCAACAAGAGAATCCTGGAGTCGCTGGTCCATTTGTAGGAATTCACAACGATGCACTGATCATTGCAGGAGGGGCCAACTTCCCAGGAAAGCCATTATGGGAGACGGACAAGGTATGGCATGACGAAATTTATGTGCTTGTCAGGGAGAAGGACACTGAGGGGGACTCGTATACTTGGAAAGATGGCGGTAAACTTCTAAGGCCTCTCGCATATGGAGCTTCAGTTTCTACTGATAAAGGAGTCCTTTGTATTGGTGGAGATGATGCTACAAAAGTTTATCAGGAAGTGTTTCTTCTTTCTTGGGATAACGAGAAGAATAAATTAACGCGTCAGGAATTACCCGGACTTCCTGAGCCCGTTGCCTATGGCGCTGCCACATTTGTTAATGGGATTGTTTATCTTGTCGGGGGGCAGACCGGGAAGTTGCTCAATACCGCAACTAATAAGGTCTATTCTTTCGACTTAAATAATTTTGAGAAGCAAAAGGGCATTGGTTGGGATGAACTTCCAGAGGTCCCATGGTTATCCCGTGCCTTTGTTCAAGTCGCTTCTCAGCATAACGGCTATGATGATTGCGTTTATGTGATTGGAGGAAGGCGTGAGGAAGGTGAAAGTGTGGACCTTTTATCTGACGTATGGGAATACAACACACGAAGTAGGGCATGGCGACAAAGAACAAGTTTTGATGGGCCTCTCATGGCTGGAACTGCAATCGGATACAAGCAAAGTCATGTCGTGGTGCTTGGAGGATCGCATGGTACTTATTGGGGCAAGGCCGATGAACTTAAGGATGAGCATCCTGGTTTTCTAAAGAAGACATATCTTTATCACACAATTACAGATACCTGGATAGAGGCAGGAACTCCAGGAGATAAAAATCACGTGACAACGGTTCCTGTTCTTTGGGGTGACTCGATTATTATTGCCAGTGGTGAGGTTCGTCCACGGGTCCGCTCACCTCAATTGTGGAAAGTGACTCCAAAAGCAAAGAGTAAAGATTTTGGAACAGTTAATTATTGGGTCCTGGGTATTTATCTGCTTCTCATGGTTTTAGTTGGTTTGTTTTTTGCCAAAAGGAACAAAGGCACGGATGATTTTTTCCGGGGAGGGAAGCGCGTGGTCTGGTGGGCAGCGGGTTGCAGTATTTTTGCGACCATGCTCAGTTCTCTGACATTCACCGGATTACCCAGTAAGGCATATGCAACTGATTGGGTCTATTTTTTGGCAAACATGATGATTCCTGTCGTTGCTTTTGTTGCTGTTTATGTGGCTCTTCCATTTTACCGAAAAATTGATGCGACAAGCGCTTACGAATATCTTGAGAAGCGATTCAATCGTCGAGTGAGGATGCTGGGTAGTGGTTTTTTTACTTTGTTCCACATTTTTCGAATGGCTGTCGTGATGTCATTGACTGGTTTGGCCTTGGCTTCAGAAACGCCATTGACTCCTTGGGAATCTGTGATTCTCATGGGTGTTTTGAGTATTCTTTATTGTACAATGGGAGGCATTGAGGCTGTGATTTGGACAGATACGATACAAACTGTTGTTTTACTTGGTGGAGCAGTGATTGCTTTTTTTATGCTTATCAGCGGCGTTAATGGAGGATTCGAGGGATTCCTTTCTATTGCCGGCGAAGCCGATAAGTTTCGTATTGCGAACTTCAATTGGGATATAACAAACGCTCAGGTAGCTGTTTGGGTCATTATTTTGGGTGCTTTAGCTCAAAACGTTTCCGGATACACAGCAGACCAGTCCGTAGTGCAGCGCTATATGACAACCCCGGATCAAAAAATGGCAGCACGTTCGATTTGGACTAATGCGGTGCTCAGTGTCATTGCCAGTGTCCTGTTCTTTGGCCTTGGATCAGCCCTCTTTGCTTTCTATGCGTCCAATCCTACTAAGCTTGACCCGACCATAAAGACCGATCAAATCTTTCCATTGTTCATTGCAAATGAAATGCCTGTAGGTCTTGCGGGTCTGATCGTCGCTGGAATTTTTGCTGCTGCCCAATCGACCGTTTCCACAAGTATGAACTCGACCGCGACCACGCTTGTTACTGATTTCATGAAACCTATGAATATGTGCCGAGATGACCGTCAGTATCTCTTTTCTGCAAGATGTTTAACGATTATTATGGGAATTCTTGGGACAGTCTTTGGGCTTTGGTTTCTTAATCCTGAAATCAAGTCGTTATTTGATGAGTTCATTAAAATTGTGGGATTGGTTCTCGGAATGCTCGGAGGAATTTTTCTTCTGGGTGTCCTGACAAGAACTGCAAATTCTACCGGAGCAATAATTGGGTGCTTTGGTGGAGTTGCAGTTGTTTTATGGGTTTGGAAGATGACTGATGTCCAAGCTTACTTTTATCCTTTCGCTTCGGTAGGAAGTTGTTTTTTGATTGGTCTGATCAGCAGTTACTTTTTTACAGGTAAAAGTGAAACTAAGGGACTCACAATTCACACGATCAAAGAGAATTAGTATGATGGGATCAATTAAAATGATCACCAAGTACTTAGTAGTTTTGATCTTTTTTAAAGTGACTTCTTTGTGTCTCTTTTCGAGTGAGCACTGGGCATACAAAGTTCCCAAAAAGACACAGATTTCTGCCAAGGGTTCAGAAGCAATTGATGTTTTTGTTCGGGATTCGATTAAAGGGAAAGGTGTTAGATTGAAACCTAAGGCATCTAGGCACACACTAATCCGCAGATTAAGCTGGGACCTCAGGGGAATTCCTCCGTCACCCGAAGAANTCATTGAATTTACCAATGATAATTCTCCGGATCCCTGGATAAAGCTCGTCAATAAATTCTTAGAATCTCCACACTTTGGTGAGCGGATGGCACAGAATTGGTTCGATCTTGCCAGATTTGCTGACACTTCAGGTTATGCTGCTGACCGGACCAGAAACGTTTGGCCTTACCGGGACTGGGTCATAGATAGTTTCAATACTAATATGCCTTTTGATCAATTCACGATTGAACAACTGGCTGGGGACATGTTGCCAGGAGCAACCCCTGAACAGAAACTTGCCACGGGTTTTCACAGACAGGCTATGCAGGCCAAGGGAAATAATCCACGCAAGGAGGAGTTTCGTATTAAGGGAATCGTTGACAGGCTCAAGACAACCGGAAGGACTTGGTTAGGGTTGAGCCTTGAATGTGCAGAGTGCCATGATCACAAATACGATCCAATTACTCAGCGTGATTATTATAGAATATTTGCAATTTTCAACAATGTGCCGCATCTGGGCAGTGGGTATAATACGCACGGGCCCCGCATGAAATATATTTCCAAGGAAACACACAAAAAAATCGACGCCATTCGTCATAGCCTCACTAATCAAGTCAAAGAAAAGGAGGAGCAAAAGTTTTCTCTTAAAGATAAGTCTCTCATAGGCAATTGGGAAAAGCCTCAAATAATGAAAAACTCAGAGCCTTTTTCCGAGACTGGAGACTTGACCATTGTTGCTTCTATTAAGACATCCAACACGATAGGGAACATTGCTTCAAAGTATGACTGGAAGGCAGGTCAACGAAGTTATGTTTTTGGAATAGGAGGTGAGGGGGAGAAGAATGCTGTTCCAGGGCATTTATTTGCATGGATTTCCGAAAAATCTCAAACCTGGGCAGGGGCTGAAATTCATGGAAGCTTTCCCGTTAATGATGGTGAGGAACATGAGGTTGCTGTTGTTTTTGATGCAGGGAATCACCTAAATATTGTCGTGGATGGGGTCGTTGACCACGCGGCCAGAGTCACGGGTAATATTCCAAAGTCCATTGCAATCAGTAGCCGCCCTTTGGTCATAGGAGCAGGATACAATAATTCTCCGGAACCGACGTCCTTTCCGTTCGTTGGTACCCTTAAGAATATCAGGATGTATCGGAAGGCCTTTGCATTGCCAGATTCAAAGGGAATGGAGAAACTTCAGTCAGAATTAAAATCTTTGATTTCGAAGACCATTGAGGTTCCGATCATGGAAGAGTCTTCAGATCCTAGGGAAACTCATGTTTTAATTCGTGGTGATTATAAGCAGAAAGGCAATCGCGTATCTCCTGGGATTCCAGAATTTTTACCTCAACCTTCTGCTAAGGGCCATATGAATCGGTTGGATTTTGCTAGATGGCTCGTTAGTGATGATCATCCTTTAACGGCACGTGTCACTGTGAACTATCTTTGGCAGCATTTCTTTGGTACAGGGATTGTAGTAACACCTGCTGATTTTGGATCTAAAGGCGCATCTCCGGGCGCTCCTAAACTTCTGGATTGGCTTGCTGTTGAATTCGTGCAGAGGGGCTGGGATTATAAGCATATTATCCGTCTGATCGTGGGATCTGATGCGTATCAGCAAAAGTCTGTAGGCCTTTCTGATTCTCGTGCTGTTTTCGGATTGATGCCGAGAATGAGATTGCCAGCCGAGCAGATAAGAGATCAATTCCTTTCAGCTTCTAATTTATTGGATACACGGATCGGCGGTCCTTCGGTCTTTCCGTTGCAGCCTGAAGGTTTTTATGAGGAAAGGGGTCAGAACACGGCCGGAAATTCAAACTTCACATGGAAAGTTTCGGGGCCGGAAAATAGGTATAGAAAATCGATGTATGTTTACTGGAAGAGGATGGCGCTTCATCCTTCATTTGCGGCCTTTGATGGACCGACAAGACAGGTGTGTGTTGCCAAACGATCCATTTCCAACACTCCACAACAGGCACTGGTTACTCTTAATGATCCGATGTTTGACGAATGTTCAAGGGCCCTTTCGGAAAGGCTAAGTGGGTTTGGAAAAGATAAGATTGATGAGGGGCTTGATTATGCCTTTATGAAGTGCCTTGGGCGAAGTCCCAACAATGAAGAAAGGATCAGGTTTCAAGCCTTATTAAAAATTGACGGTTGGTACTCAGTTTGTGTTGTTCTTCTTAATCTTGATGAGGCGCTGACCCGTGAATGATGCAATTACCGATTGAAATAACGAGAAGAAAATTTCTTGGGCGTTCCCCGATAGGAATCGGATCACTTGCGTTAGGATCCCTCATCGGCAAGGGGGCGCCGCAAAGTAACTTTCAGCATGTAGCTCCCCGAGCGAAGAGGGTCATTTATCTTTTCATGTCAGGGGGTCCATCTCACGTCGATACTTTTGACCCAAAGCCCACTCTCACTGAGAGGGACGGTCAGAAAGTACCTAAAGAGATTATTAAAAACCATGAGTTTGCCATGATCAAGGAGGCTCAGCCCTTACTCAAAGGATCTCATTGGAAATTTCATAAGAAGGGTCAGAGCGGGATTGAAGTTTCTGATCTTTTTCCCAAGGTCGGTGAGATAATTGATAATGTATCAATCATTCGATCAGTTCATTCGGATACTTTTAATCACGATCCGGCTGTAATGTTTATGAATACCGGGAGTGTCCGTTTTGGGAGGCCCTCATTGGGATCGTGGCTTTCTTATGGTCTTGGAAGTGAAAATAATGATTTGCCAGCCTTTGTCGTTCTTGCGTCCGGTAAAAATAGGCAACCACTTCTCGATAGTTATTGGGGTTCTGGGTTTTTGCCAGCAGAGCATCAAGGAATCCAGTTTAGGACCAACGGAGATCCCGTTTTCTTCGTCAAAAATCCTGAAGGGGTCAGTCGAGAACAGCGACGCCGTCAGATGGATTTGATTAAATGGATGAATAATAGACGTTTTGAGAGTGTAGTTGATCCGGAAATCGTAGCCAGAATAGCGCAGTATGAATTAGCATACAGGATGCAGATGTCAGTCCCTGAACTAACGGACATTTCTACTGAACCTGAAAGTATTCGAAAATCATATGGCTCAGAGCCTGGAAAAGTTTCTTTTGCCAATAATTGTGTTTTAGCCCGTAGGCTCGCGGAGAGGGGAGTCCGTTTCATCCAGCTGTATGACAAGGGCTGGGACTCACATGGACAAATTGTTAGTGACCACACTGAACGTTGTAAGCAGGTGGACCAGCCCATTGCCGCCCTCATCAAAGACCTCAAACAACGTGGAATGCTTGATGATACATTGGTTATCTGGGGAGGTGAGTTTGGCAGAACTCCAATGTCACAAGGTTCTGGGAACGGTTATGGAAGGGATCACCATCCTCATGGCTTCAGTATGTGGATGGCGGGAGGGGGAATTAGGCCGGGCCATGTTCATGGTGCCACTGATGAGTTCGGTTATTTTGCTGCAGAGGATCGAGTTCATGTGCATGACTTAAATGCCACTATCCTCCATTGCCTCGGCATTGACCATGAGTCCTTAACTTTCAAGCATCAGGGAAGAAATTTCAGGCTCACTGATGAATTTGGAAAAGTTGTAGATAACATACTTTCTTAACGTAATGTTAGTCAAAGAGTATGAGTGATGGGGAAACGGACGGAAAAAAAGAAAAACACTTAGATTTTATCTTTTATTGTAAAATATTCGGATTTGTTTTTGGACTCACTGGTCTAGGGACGTCCTTGCGCGTCTTGATCTTCCTGCTTGGGGTCGGGACTGGCTGGGCCCAAGTGCAACCGATGATCCGCATCGTAGAGATCGAGCATACCGATTCCCAACTCATGGTCACCGTGGAGAACCTTGCAGGGGAAACCCTATCCTACACTTTGCAACGGTCACCGAACTTGTCGCTTGGGTCCTGGCTCAACCAAGATCATGCCGTCCTGGCTGTCCTGAATCCCTCCCGGGTCATCCTGACCTTGCCCCTCGATGACGAGAGCGCCGGTTATATCCGCGTGGTGGCCAGTTCTGCGTCATCGCCCGTGGCGGTGGTGATCAATGAGGTCATGAGCAACAACGAAACAACCGTGGCAGACGGTGATGGAGATTTTCCAGATTGGATTGAACTCTACAATGCA
>JABSSR010000380.1 GCA_013213965.1 Verrucomicrobiales bacterium
TAGGACTTTATACGCGCTTCGAGTCGGGAATCCCCGGCCCTGCTACTGAGGTGACCACGGTTCAATCTGGAAAGAATGGTCTGAGCATCAGACTCAGCGGATTCACTTATATAGTCAGCTCCTGGAGGTGGATTAAGATCAGGGATTGGATTCTTTCTGCCAGGGCGAATGATTGTGCCCTGATTCTCGGCTGGCAAGAAAGCCGAACCCCAGTTCTTGGGACCGTTGGAGGCGAAGCCCCTATGATCAGGAAGAACAACAAAAGTTGGTAGATTATCGTTCATGCTCCCCAATCCGTAACTTACCCAACACCCCATGCCGGGGAACCCTGGTCGATCGAATCCTGTTGATTGAAGATAGGTGGCCTGACTATGGACTCCGGTCTTGCCTATAAGATTATGAATGAAGGCCATATCATCCACGACCTCACCTAACTTGGAAACAGTTTCTCCAAGCATCTTTCCGCAACGCCCGTATGGTTTGAACTCCCAGACCGGTTTCATCCAAGGACCCAGGCCGTTCTGAAAAGCTTCCACGGGCTCACCAAAATCTGACTTTTCTCCATGATGTTTGATCAGTGCAGGCTTGTAGTCGAACAGATCAATGTGACTTGCAGCACCACCCATAAACAATTGAATGACACGCTTGGCCTTGGACGGATGATGAGGTTGGTTAAGAACTGGACCCGAATTTGATCCTTCAAGTTCATCCAATCCAAGCATCGATGAGAGTGCAATGCCTCCTAGTCCACCTCCTGATTGCCATAAATAATCGCGTCTATTCATTTTAATCGATGAAAGAAAATTCGTTCAGGTTAAAAATAATTCGGCACGTTGCCGCGAGCCCGTGTCGTTCCGAATATGAACGAAGTAATACCAACTCATCCTCAGAAGGAATCCTAGAGAGAGCCGCCTCGAATGCTATTCGAACAGGATCAGGACTTTCAGAAATATTTTCAGCAAATCTTTGAGACATCTTGACCATGAAATGGTTATTCAAAAGGGCAAGGGCCTGCAATGCGGTAGTCGTCTCCCCTCTCTTGTCCACTAATTGCGAAGGGTCAGCACAATCAAAAGTATCCATGAATGGCTGAGGTTGGGAACGAACGATGAACCGATAAACGGAGCGGCGATGCGTTAACGGATCATCAGGATTATACTTATGATACTGGTAGTGTGGGGAATGTTGAGGCTTCTCAATCACAAAGTCCTTGAAAGAAGGCCCGCCCATTTTAAAGTTCATTTTTCCGGAAACAAAAAGTACCGTGTCTCTGAGGGATTCAGCATCGAGCCTTCTCCGGTTCTGACGCCAAAGATACTTGTTTGAAATGTCGATCAATGCATTTTCTCGGTGATGATCACTGACCTGCTTATATGTTTCACTATTTAGTATGAGACGATGCAAATCCTTAACAGAACCATTATTGTCACGGAACCAAATAGCAAGCCAGTTCAGTAATTCAGGATGGGTCGGCTTTGATCCGATCCGGCCAAAGTCATTCGGTGTATCAACGATTCCTCGACCAAAATGGTAATGCCACACCCGGTTCACTATGCTTCGCCAAGTGAGGGTATTCTCCTTATGAGATATCCATTCAGCTAATGCAACACGACGATCTCCTTCCTTATGCTCTTCAGGTAAATTAAATTGGTGTGGAATTTCCGCAACAATACCAGGCACTGTTCCTGGACTGACAGACTCTTTTGGATCAGTGACCTCTCCTCTGTGCAAAACGAAAATGTCCCGTGGCTTTCCTCCGGTATACCCCCTGCCCTTAAATGTTCCACTTCCAGAATGAACGGTCCCGGCATATACCATTTTGGATTTAGGTAAGCCATTAAGTTCCGAATTGATACTGGACAAAGATTTGGCCAGCCTTTCCTTCTCCTCTATCAGTTTCGGATCAATACTAGATTTCTGAAGATCCTTAAGACTTTCCCTTAATTCCTTTAGATTTTTCTCAGATTCATCTGGTTTTAATTTGGCAAGCCTCAAAAGACCCTCGGTCACATCGTCTACAATGAGTCGTCTGCTGGTATATCCATCGACAAGATTTCTTTGGTTCCAGAGACCACTATTAATTGTATCCAACGAAGTAACTTTGGTATTTCTAGAAACCTCCTCAGCTCCACTGAAAATGCGTATCTCAGATAAGGCAAGCATGGGCCCACCGCTGCCCTTTGGATAATTTAATTTGGTTGCCTCGAGTCTAAGGTAGCGACCCCTCTTTGAATCAATTTCAAAAACCACCGGATCTTCCCCCGGATTCGCATAATCAGAACCCGTTTCATCAATGATAGTGTCGGCACCTGTCATGTCCTCCCGGTCACTCAGCAAAATCTTGAATCTTTCAGGAAAACCGAATCCTGGAGTATCTTGAAAGTCCGTTGGACGGGCAGGATAAATAACAATTTTATCGATTGATTGAATTTTCGGTAGTTCAATTTGAACCCATTTCCGTGTGTTAACCTCTTTGGCAAAAGAACTATGATAACCATTCGATTTACTTTTTTCAGTGGCAATTAATGATTCCAGCGAATGGGTTCCATAGATACCATCAACAAGATTAGACTTTCCCCACCTCTGCGAAGCTTCAATGCTATCCAAAGCTGTCACTTCCTTAACTTCTGCCAGTCCTTCATCGGTAATGACTGACATTTCTCCCATCGCAAATATCCAATCATTTGTTTTGGGCTGGTCTTTTTTACGACGGCTCCAAAGCTTAGTTGCAGTTAACCGAACATAACGTGCGTGAGATCCTGCCCCACTGAAGAGAACCGGCTTCGAACCCGGCCTGGGGAAATCTGAATCGGTATTGTTAGCGATTATCAGAGGCTCTTTGAATTGAGGCTCCTCGGAAACCTCCAAGCGGAATCGGTGAGGAAAACCAAAATCCGGAAAACCATACTCATCAGCACCGACCAAGATCACACTGCTTATTTTTTGGTGGGATCCCAGATCAATTTGAACCCATTTCGTTGTTCCCTGAACAGGTGCCACCTGGCTGTGATATCCATACCTAGAGGAACGGCTCCCGTTACGATCTCCATTGGCTGCTTTTTGCTTGTCCTCAATCGACTTGATTTGCTTCTGAAGAGAAATTATTTCCGGACTACGACTAGCGTCGATTTTCTTTTTATTCTCGGTAACACTTTCCTCGAGTGCTTTTTTCTTTTCTCTAAATTTTTGCCTTTTCGACGCAATGTCTGGTCTCACATCATAGGGACGATCGGCACGATCCAACGCAGCAAAAACTGACTGCAATGAATAATAGTGCTTCATGGTTACAGGATCCCTTTTGTGATCATGGCACTGAGCACACTGGACCGTAAGAGAAGTGAAAGTATTCATCGTTGTGGTAACCATATCATCACGATCCAAGTGACGAGCCACCTTCCCATCAATCTTGGATTCCGGAACCTCCGCATGACCAATGAAATCCCAAGGTCCGGTAGCAATGAATCCTGTAGCAACGATACCATCTGCCGTGTCAGGCCAAAGAAGATCTCCGGCGATCTGCTCCTTTATGAATCGGGAATAAGGTTTGTCCTCGTTGAACGCACGAATGACGTAATCCCTATAAGGCCAAGCATTAGGTCTTGGCTTGTCTTTATCATAGCCATGAGTCTCACCATAATGCACCACATCCAACCAATGCCTTGCCCAACGTTCTCCATAACGTGGAGAAAGGAGAAGCTTATCCACTAACTTCTTATACGCGTCAGGATCAGGATCCTTAATAAAATCATTAACCTCTTTGGGAGTTGAAGGCATTCCCCACAAATCAAAGTAGAGCCGGCGAATTAAAACTCTCCGGTCCGCCTTCTCGGACATTAGTAATTCTTGTTCTTTTAATTTCGAAACAATGAACCGATCGATTGGGTTGTCCTCTTTACCATCTGGTATCTCGGTTATCTTCAATGGCTCCCAGGACCACCAACCTTGATCAACCTTCTCCTCAGCAAATGATCCGGATATCAATGCATGAACTGCAATTATTACTACAATGTCTGAGCATTTTGGTAACATTTGATCCGAGAAAAAATAACGATGCTTGAAATATCTAAATATTATCTAATTATCAGGGAGTTTAGGAGAAATTAAATTATTTTCTTTGAGGCCATTCTTGAATCAGGTCCGTAGGCGCACCGAACTGAGGAGGTATCGGAAAATTAGGATCAATTGCATCATCAGAGTGCCTCTCTTGCCAATGTTTTGTGTCCAGTTCGAAAGATCCTTTTGTACTAAATATTGTCGGTGGGCTTTTAAAAGGATCCGGCTTACTTACCCTCACCACAACTAAATTCAGATCCCCCGATTTTAAAAGTTTTGAAGGGATTAACCAATGACCAGGTTTACTCTCCTTTAGCTGTGCACCATTAATGTAAATAACAGAACCAGGAATCGATTCCCATTTAAAAGATCGCTTAATGTTAGGTAATGGATCAGGGACTCGAATTAATGTTCTTAGGTCCCAATGCTTTGGCCCAAGTGATCTGGAAGTATGGAAATTCCCTCTGACAACCCAACCTTCATTTGATCGACGCAGATCAGGGTCTAGTGGTAATTGCTTGGAAATTAATTCTCCAGTCGCCCACCGAACAGCATTAAATAAGAAGCGTTGAAAATCTGAATCATTACTAGATTCAGGAAAACTCAGGACAGTAGCACATGACCTGCCTCCATCAGTTCTGGCAAAGGACCAGGCAAGTAATTCAGCAAATTCGTTACTATCCTCTTTCCCATGGAAAAGAGGAACGACCCCCTCATCTGTGACGAGGTTATCTGAAACCCCTTCTACTGACCATTCATTGTTCTTAAAACCTAGAGTCAAAGGATGCTTTGCTTTTCCCTGAATCCATTTAATTTTCTGAGCCCCCTTTTCATTAGAAACTTCATCAACACCAAACACATCATGCTTAGCTACAATGCTAGCTTTCCCTGTTCCTATCACAGGTTTTGCCGCGGCCACATGAGCTTGAACTAATTCATTGACCCTCCCAGCTTTAATGTCATCAGCCAATAAAAGACAATCCGCATACCTGATATCATTCATCCCTTTTCCTGTATCTGACTCCACATAATCGACACGAAAATCAGCATCAAAGAAATGCCCAGAAAAACCTTTCCAATCAAGAACTCTTCCGGATGAGGAAACAATGACTAGATGAGGTCGCTTATCATGCGTGAAACGGAAAGGCTGGCCACCAATTATTTGATCACTTGTTATGGTAGAACAAACATTCTCTTCAATGTGTCTAATTACCAGATCAAGGCCTGTAAAATGGCTGACATAAGGCCACTTCTTAGGATTATACATCACGTCGGTTCCGTCCCGCAAGAGAACCGTATCCATGCCGGATCTTACCATTTGGCGCAAGCCGAACGGCCTACCAAGTACACACATATTGGTATGAACTCCTGTCAGAATAACATGCTTAATCTTCTTATGTCTTAAAATATTCCACACCACATCACCTTCAGAAGCCACAAAGTCCTTATCTGATACTTCAAGGACCGGAGTCTGGCGAAGCCATGGAGTTCCCGGATTGCGCCCTTCTGCCTTTAACCTCTCGGCCCATTGATTGTTCTCGAACTCATCTTCATCCTCTCCTCCATCTGACTGATCTATCGGGTAAGAAGCTTTTTCCTCCTCAGGTATACGATGGCACCATGAAGAGATTTCCTTTGGTAAATCCGAAGCCACAGGAACCGCTAACGCTCGCTCCCTAGCATCATGATCTTTATAGCTGGGCATACAATCGCTTGGAGAATGAATAATTGTGACTCCAGAACCTCTCAGTGACTTAATAACCTCATTCAATCGAGGAGCAAACTCGTTGACCCTCCGAACTGCAGTGACCGAGTGATGAGAGTCCCACATATCACAAATAACAACAGCCACCTCATTAGGGTTCCATTCAACTTTCTCCCAATCATGAACGGAACGGACACTATTTCTTAAAGTGAGATTCAATGTTTCTGCCTGAAGATTCAAAGTAATGATACTTATGAAAAGAAGATTAATAAGACATGTGAAAAATGATACGTTCACAGATTTTCTAATCATAAATTAAATTCTGCAGGATTTAGAACCCTTAATCAAGCGATGAACGCTAAGAAATAATATCTTTGATGATTTGAGATCTCTTCAACGACCAGTAAAAGCGATACGTTCTAGCATGTCGTATCTCATTTTCTGAGCGAAAGAACTACCAACTCAAAACAGAAGAACTGGTAGCGAAGGTGTCCGTTTCCATGCCCATTTCCTGGAGCATCCGGACGAACAGGTTGCA
>JABSSR010000381.1 GCA_013213965.1 Verrucomicrobiales bacterium
ATGGGCGGTGTGGTGAGTGGTGAACATGGTATAGGCATTGCAAAGAAAAGATGGTTTGAAGATGCGCTGGACGAAGGTTCATTGGACTTGCATCGGAGACTCAAATCAGCACTTGATCCGGAATCGAATCTTAACCCAGGGAAGTTCGTTTAATATAATATTAATAAAATCACAGCATTTAATCATGAGAAAAATATTAGTCCTTCTGATCCTTTTAGGAGTGAACGCGTTCGCTGATCCTATTGAGATTGATGCGCTCTCTTTCAATATTAGATTTGATAATCCAAAGGACGGGGACAATGCCTGGCCGAACAGGAAAGAAATGGTCGGAAAATGGTTAAAGACGCAATCTCCTGATGTCGTTGGTCTTCAGGAAGCAAAGCGTCATCAGATTGATGACATAAGAAAGAGAGCATCAATCTATGCAGAGTATGGAGTCGGTAGGGATGACGGCAAGAGCTCAGGTGAGCACTGCACGATTTTATACTTAAAGAAAAAGTTCACTCTTGATAAGAAAGACTGCGGCACTTTCTGGTTAAGTGATACACCGGAAAAAATTGCCTCGAAGTCCTGGGGCAATGAGATCCCAAGGATCTGCACTTGGGCCAGACTCATTGAAAAGGATTCTGAGCGTGCCTTTTATGTTTATAATGTTCATTGGGATCATCAGAGTCAGCCGAGCCGAGTCCGTGCTGCTCAATTAATCATTCAAAGAATTGCGAAAAGAAAAAATCCTAAAGACCCGATCATTCTTATGGGAGACTTTAATGCTTCAGAAACGAACCCGGCAATTATAGCTTTTAAGGAGAAACCTTTAAAGTTGGTTGATACGTATCGTGAAGTGAAACCCAAAGAAGAATTGGTAAGAACCTTTCATGGGTTCAAGGGAGGATCATTTGCCGGTGGGAAGATCGACCATGTATTCGTTTTGCCTGGCACTGTTTCCGTGAAATCTGCAGCTATCATCAGGTACAATGAAAAGGGCAGGTACCTATCTGATCATTATCCGATCCGTGCTCAAATTTCATTTTAGTTTCCCTATGTTTCTAGATTTGAGCAGTACAATCACCTTTTTTCCCAATAATATAAAGATTGGCATGGACATTGCTTTATAAAAGGTATTGAGGCACAAAAGTGTCCTTCTCAACCTATAAAATACTGAAAATGAATAAGTTATTTAAGCCCCTATGGGCCCTTTTGTTGTTGGCGGTTTCTGCGCCATTAGCCGTCGCACAGGAAGCTGAAGCAGCCGTATCTAATATTGATTCAGGAGACACTGCCTGGATGCTCACGGCCACTGTCCTTGTCCTATTGATGACGATTCCCGGTCTGTCCCTCTTTTACGGAGGCTTAGTCAAATCAAAGAACATTCTCTCTGTGCTCATGCAGTGCTTTTTCATCACTGCGGTGATGTCGGTCCTTTGGGTTATCTGTGGATATAGCCTTGCTGCAGGAGCGGGTAATAATTATTGGGGCGATTTAAAGAATACTTTTCTGAAGCTCGTGAGCGCTGATTCGGAAAGTGGCACGATTCCAGAAAGTGTGTTTGTGACATTCCAGATGACTTTCATCATCATTACTCCGGCCCTGATCGTCGGTGCTTTCGCGGAACGGATGAAGTTTTCCGCGGTCCTTATTTTCACAACCTTGTGGGCAATTCTTTCCTATTGTCCGATCTGGCACATGGCATGGGGCGGAGGACTTTTCAGTGGTGGAGATGAAGGTAATTGGCTCATGGCAAAAGGTGCAGGTGCTATTGATTTTGCCGGTGGAACGGTCGTCCATATCAATGCCGGTGTTGCAGGTCTAGTTGCATGCATCATGCTCGGCAAGCGTAAGGGCTATCCTAATACTTTAAGTCCTCCGAGTAGTGTGCCGTTCACCATTATTGGTGCGGCTCTTCTCTGGGTCGGCTGGTTCGGATTTAATGCTGGTAGCGCTGTGAGTGCCGGAGCGGATGCTGGATACGCTATGCTGACCACGCAAATTGCAACGGCTGCCGCTGTCATTGCATGGGTTGCGGTTGAATACTTGACTACTGGTAAGCCGACCGCGGTCGGTGCTGCTACTGGTGCCGTTGCCGGACTCGTTGCAATTACTCCTGCTTCAGGAAGTTCCACAGTGGTGGGAGCATTGGTCATTGGTATTGCTTCCGGAGTCCTCTGTTACTTAGGAGCGACCGCGCTCAAGAAGTCCTTCGGATATGATGACAGTTTGGACGTCTTTGGCGTGCACGGTATTGGAGGTATTGTTGGTGCGTTATTGACTGGAGTCTTCATCCGTGAAGGAGCAGGTGACGCCGGTATGACTCAGGTCATCATTCAGGCAAAAGCTGTTCTGGTTACTATTATTTGGAGTGCTGCCGCAGCAGCCATTGCCCTGGGCGTGGCTAAAACTACGGTCGGCCTTCGCGTGGATGAGGAGGATGAGGAAACTGGTCTAGACCAAACTTCTCATGGAGAGAGTGCTTATAGCTAATTAATAAGCTTAAATAATAGTTTATATTATTTTATCAAGGAGCCTCAGTGGATTCACCACTGAGGCTCTTTTTTGTTTGATTCTGTTCATTTGAATTGAACAAAAAATCTTTGTATTTATAGAATGAAACGCACAAGAGTGTTTTGGTCTTTTTAACTCTATAACCCTATTTCTCCAAGAGGTACTATTAAGGTTCTTTATGAGCACAGTGAAGGAAATGAAAGACGCGGCGAAGGAACTAAGTTCCTCCGTCTCAGGGCTCGAATTTTCCTTACCCGTTTCATTTGTTTATAATCCTCTGGAATATGCTTGGGATCCACATGAGCAATACTTGGAAAGGTTTTCCTTTTCGAAGAAAAAGGTTCTCTTTCTTGGAATGAATCCTGGTCCTTGGGGGATGACACAGACCGGTATCCCGTTCGGAGAAATACCCGCTGTCCGTGACTGGATGCGCATTGATTGTGAAGTGAAGAGACCTGATCCCGATCACCCGAAGCGTCCAGTTGAGGGCTTTCATTGTTCTCGGTCCGAAGTGAGTGGTCGACGTTTATGGGGTTTATTTGCGGAAAGGTTTGGAACAGCTGAAGTTTTTTTTGAGGAGCATTTTGTTGCTAATTATTGTCCTCTGGTTTTCATGGAGGAGTCAGGAAAGAACCGGACCCCGGACAAGTTGCCGGCTAACGAAAAGAAGAGACTGGATATGGTCTGTGATGATCATCTTGAGAAGATACTGAATATCTTGAAACCTGAGTGGGCCGTTGGTGTTGGAGCTTTTGCAGAGTCTAAGATTTCTACTGTTTCAGATAAATTAAATTTTCCTATGAAAGTGACCAGAGTATTGCACCCGAGCCCAGCCAGTCCGGCTGCGAACCGGGACTGGAGCGGGACTGCTCAGAAGCAATTAAAAGAGTCTGGGATCTGGAGATGAGCTTTTTTGTTTTTTCTAGAATGCGAATTGCCAGCCTGCAATGACCGTATAATCGCGATCCATGCCGATTCCGTTCGGATCCTGGTCGAGAGGAAAGATTCCTTCAATAGCTAAGCGGTGCCCCTTGAATGCCCCTTTCTTGAATTGCCAGTTTAAGCCAATTCCTCCTTCCACAAAGTCTCCTCCATAATTAGCCTTTAAGAACGTGGGTGAATTATGGTTGTGCGCGTTGTGAAAGTGTCCTTCGATAGGATCCGACTTTGTATAGCTGAGCCGTACAGACGCACTGAGTCCATTCGTCAATTGTTGGGCCAGCCATGCAGTAGAATCGAGACGGTCTCCGAGCGCGTAACCGGCATCATTTTCATCCTCGAGCCGAATCGTGGCCATGACCTGTGCTCCATAACTGAACGAACCTGATTGTCCTAACCAAGTGATTCCAGGTCTCAGATCCCAGGTCCCGGAACCGAGTTGCATTCCGTAAGGTAATAGCATTCCATGTTCACTTTCCTCTACCCCAGCAGTTGGAAGGACCACACTAAGATTCAAGTGTGCGCGTTGATTTTTCTCATCATAAAACTTGTATAAGCCACCGATTGATATGTCTCCTATTCCTGACGATCTGTGGTTCATTTTGTCACCGTGATGTTGCATGTCCATGCCCATGTTATCTCACATATTCATTTCACTTGGCTTGTGCAACATGTTCATGGAATTTTCGACAAAATTAAACATGCCCATGAATGTGAGTTCATCAGAAGGGGCATACATGAATCCGAACATGTGCATGTCCATGCTCATGTCCAAGGCCGCAATATCATAGTCTAGGCCGAACACATCGGCTGATGAGAGTGAATGACTGCCCTGCCTGTGCCCGTTCATCTCCATTGACATGAAACGGTAAGAGAGCATGTATTCATTGGCTCCGTGAGTGTGTTCGCCCATAACTCCTATAGGAGCATGGCTGTCTGGACGTCCGGGATTCCATTTGGATTTGTCTGAGGAATGAGATTCGTCCGCAAAGATAATTGAAGAATTGAGAGTGAAGCCACAGAGGATTGTGACAGTAAGAATAAAATTTTTCATTTTGATGATTATAGTCAATGGAGAGATAAAACTTATTAATAATTATTTTTTTAAGGTCCCTCTAATTATTTTATATAAAGGAACAGGAAAATTTGTCTCGTTCATGAAAGTCCATTCCTGAACTATCGAGACATTTTGAAAGCTGATTGAATTAGCAGTTTCTGGGAGGCCCCGTTGAAGGTTCTGAACTAATACCTTTAAGTGGAGTAGATTGATGCTCGATCAATGCAATGAGTCGTGGAAAATAGACCAATTTGATTCCGAACACGATTCCGGGAACCATTTGATTTTTGACGTTGGCCGAAGATTGAGGATCTTTTTTTTCTCTTTCACGTTCTTCTGAGATCTTAATGCAGAGCTCGCAAGGATCTGAAAACATAGCTCCAATGAAGCTAATATTATTTCCCTGACTGCTCATTTCGGACCAAGCAATCACCTGCATCATTCCCCAATGGCCCCCGGCCACAGTGAAAACAAATATGCAGATAAGCAAAAGTCTGATTTTATTAAGCACGAAACAATGATGCAATTGGAAGGGAAAAAATCAATCATAAATCGCGAAATAATAAACTGTTAGTAATTTTCTTATTTAGTGATTCTTAAAATGAATTGATCTAATTTGAATAACTCGTTTGTAGATTTTTTGAGGATTTTCACAAATCTATGATTATAGTCATTAGTATGCATATGGGCCATTTAAGGATCATCTACTTAGGAGCCTTGCTCTTGATGTTAGTGCCTTCTTTCGGAAAAGATGCGCCGTTAACTGCAAAGTGGAAAAGTTTTGATGGGGCCCATTTCCCATATTCTAAATGGATTGCTAAGAACGGGAACGCTCCTCGTGCTGTTATAATTGGAGTCCATGGTATCAGTGGTGCCGCTTCTGATTTCAACAACTTAGGATCAGCACTCTCGCAAAAAGGAATATCAGTGTATGCGTATGAGTTGCGTGGTCAGGGCAATGATCCTGATCCTGAGAGGGTCGGTGACATAAAAGATGTTCAGTTGTGGTTTTCTGATTTGAACTCCTTCATTCAATCAGTGCGTAAAGAAATTGGTACTGCTCCTATATTTTTGTATGGGGAGAGTATCGGGTCACTTATACTGATGCATGGGTTCTCAGGAATTTCCAAAGAGAATCAGGAACAGATCAAAGGAATTATTTATTCTTCTCCCCTGATTGCGTTGCCGGGAAAGTTACCGCCGATCAAGAATTTATTAGTGCGTACTGCAATGTTATTGTGGCCCAGTTACAGGGTTTCATTGCGCAATTTGTCTGGAGGCGGTGAAGCTAAGGTTTCTGAGGGCGCTAATCACTGGGAGCAAATGGCCAAGACTAAACATTATGTTCCTAAGTTCACTTTGAGAATTCTTGGAACCATTGAGCGTATGATATTTAACAGTTCAGAGGCCGCATCGAAGATCAAGAAACCGGTCCTTGTCCTTTATCCAGGGAAAGATATTTTCACAAAGCCGCATGAGGTGGATCAGTTTTTTAATTCTTTAGAGTCCAAGGACAAATCAAAGAAGCTCTTTAAGGAAAGTCATCATCTTCTTGCCTTCGACAAAGAAAGAGATGGGCTTTTTAAAATTGTCCTCGAGTGGATTAAGGCCCGATCGTAAGACAATCTTGAGGCACTGAATTCAGCAACAATCACTCCCACTGCAGCAATCGGAACCGGAATCCGTGGCTTTGTAATCCATTCCTTTCGTTTCCTTTGGATCCCTGATCCGGGTCTTACTGCAATCAAATATCTTAGCTTCATCTATGGGGATCTCCTCTATCGGATCGACCAACTCAAAGCAATCACTGTAAGGTCCGTTCTTGTATATGTTATATACCTTATCACAGACCGCATAGCGTTTGCCTCTTTCCATAAAGTTCCCATCATCATCAAGGACCTGCTTGAATGGGCCCTTATATATGACCGCTTGGTTCCTTTCCAGACAAGTCCCTTCCTTGCCTTTGAATGCCTC
>JABSSR010000382.1 GCA_013213965.1 Verrucomicrobiales bacterium
GGATTTTTTTTAGGGTCAATAAGTACTAACGAATAACCAGTCCCGTCAGCTCCTTCGGGCCAGGGCAGCTTATCATTGTACGTAAAAGATCTTACCAATGAATCAGTCGAATCCCTAAGTTCAATTAACTCTCCGTCATTATTAAGGTTCCCTTTAAACTCTCCAATAATATTGGAAGGATCGACGTCAGGATATCGAACCATAAACGCAGCCTGCTCTTCAACTAATACGGCACTGCCTCCAGGATCCAATCCAATGACAGATGAATCAGAAAAATCAAAACTGATCCCTTTTGTGAATCGCAAACCCGATAAATGGATCGGAGAATCAGAAATGTTTTTAACTTCAATGAACTCAAAGTCTGTCCGGGAATAAATACCTTCAGGATCTTCATCAATGCTCGGAGCCAAGGGCCTATAATGTAGTTCACTAATTACAAGGTTCGTGGGACCCGCAGGTTCACCTATCGTATAAGTCACTTCATTCAAGGGAGACCAATCCTCTCCATTCAGTGCACGAGCACGTATCATAGTACTCTTCTCAATTCGAAATTGAGAAGGGTCACTGGGACGCGTGGCGAGAAATTCAAGGTCAAAACTAATATCCGAACTCGTCCGTGCCACCTGATGCACCTCAACTGCAATAGTGTTTTCACCTTCCAAAAGCAATTCAGGAGAAATTCCTTCATTTAAATGAAAAATGGACTCCTCTGATCCGCCAGCTCCATCATTTGCCAGCGTATCAAAACTAATCTCACCCTCCGGCATAGCTGATCGCCATATTTCTGTTCCATTTAAATAAATGACGGCACCATCATCCCTCCTCAGGCCAAGGTTAACACTCATTATCTCCGAAGCTTCATCAACTTGAAAATTTCGACGGAAATACGTCGTCACATGCTTATCACTACCAACGGAACCATAACTGAGTAGCGTCCCCTCAGCTCCCTCTGAACCATCACCATAACCAAGTTCAGCTCTGCCCTCTTCCCATGACGAATCATTAAATTCCGGCAAACGCCAAGCCGTGCCCTGATCTGATCCGTCATCAAGATACTTCCAAACCGACTCTTTATTTATCAACTCATCAGTAACAGTAGCTCCATTAATAAAAATGGCATTTGGACTAATTGCTCCGCCGGGCAATCTCGGATCACTGCCATCTGTTGTAACATAAACATCACCTTCATTTGCTAAAATTATCGGCGAATAACCAGACCATACTGATCCGCCTCGCTGGTCAAATTCCGGAGCCTCTAACGGATACCACCTCCTTGTCCGGAACTGGTTAAGGAGAATTTCTGTTCTTCTAGGCCAATAGACATTTTGCATATAATCCCACTCATCTCTCCACTCCCCGTCACGGTCCCACGGGAGTCTGTGCGCACTTGAAGGTTGCCAACGTGCAGTTTCAGGTACCAACGCATCATAAATTTCATTCATTCGATAATCGTGTGCAGCCCTGGGACCATTCGGGCTCAGAACGCCTCCATTAAAACAATGCTTATAAACCCGATCACTAAAGAAAACCTTAAAATCCTTATCTCTCATCAAAGAAGAAAAAACACCGTCCGGAGCACTCACTCCAAGATTATTCGCATCAACATCATGAAGCATCACGTCACAATCCCATGAATAAAATCTCCAACCACCGCGACCGGAATACTTAGGGCCTGCCGCCATCCAGTTATGAGTTGTGGTCCAGTCCCAGTCATTGCCACAATAATAATATAACAACTGATTATCAGCCAAGTGGCTCCAGTTAATCCATTCACGGGACTCTTCTCCTCCCGCCGATGCGGCAGATTTGACCTTACTCCAAGTACTTGACCAGCCATCTCCACCCCCATGATTACTCCCGGTCCTCGCTGAATTTGTGTAATGATAGTCCTCCGGGTCTCCACCAAAATACTTGTCCAGAAAGTTGTGCATTGGACGCTCGTGGACGTGGTAAAGGCCATGGTAAGTTCCGTTCAGGTAACAGTGCACGAACCGCCCGTGTATCGAAGGCTGACCCATGAGCATTTCCATGTCACTGACCCAGCGGTTACGAACGTACTGAGCATCGCCCTGGCGTTTGCGCCCCGGTGGATTTCCCGGATTAGCCATCCAGTAAAAATTATCATGCGACCCGCTTCGCAGCTGAATCACATCAAACTCCTCGCTGGCGCCGCTAGTGTAAGGGTGGTTGGCAAACAGAGGATAGCGCAGCTTGGACGCACCGTATTCACTGCGAAAGTAACAACGGAAATTGTTTTTCGGAGAACCTACACTTGCACCGCCAACAATCTTCATTCCGCAATCGATTCCAAAGCCCGGCTCA
>JABSSR010000383.1 GCA_013213965.1 Verrucomicrobiales bacterium
CTTTATCCTACCACCACCACCACCTATCATTACCACCGGTAACTGATTTGCGTTGTGATTACCGGTTAACATACTGGAACAAAGCATAATCATGCTATTGTCGAGTACTGTCCTGTCCCCTTCCTGGATTGAATCCAGTTTACGGGCAATGTAAGCCATCTGCTCAAGAAAGAACTGGTTCACCTTGAGCCAATCCTCAGTATCACTATGCGAAAGGAGATGATGAATCATGTAATCCACACCAAGGTGTGGGAAGCGAAGTGTTCCATGGTCATTGTTCAGCTTCAGTGTGCAGATACGGGTCGTGTCTGTCTGAAATGCCAGAATCATGATGTCCGACATCAGACGCATGTGCTCAACAATGTCCTGAGGATAACCATCCTTCGGACGCGGTATGTTAGGCCCGGAAAGTGTCGGCCTCCAGCCCTGCAGTTCACCTCGTTTACCCGCACCCTCAATTCTCTTTTCAACCTCCCTGACTGAATTTAAATATTCATCAAGTTTCTGCTGGTCAAGTCGGCTGATCCCTTTTCTCAGACCCTTCGCATCCTGCAACACAGCGTCGAGGACACTCTCATCACCGGCCTGCGCCTTGTTCTTGAAGAGTTGGTCAAAGGCAAGGGCCGGGTACACCTCGAGAGGAGTCGGAGTAGTCGGGCTGGACCATGAAATATGGGAACTATAAAGCATCGAATAATCTTTATGGACTGAAGGGTTTGCCTTCTCACATCCCAGAACGAGACTCGGCAACTTAGTCCTCTGACCTATCTGCTGTGCCACAAACTGGTCAACGCTCGTTCCGGATTTGATTCTACCACCAGAGGCTAGGGGAGCTCCAGATAACAAGTTACCGGTCTGGGAACTGTGTATGTTTCCTTTCAGAGCCTCTGCATTGTAGAGACCGCGGATGAAAACCATTTTATCACTGAAGTCCTTAACTGGCTCAAGGACCTTTCCCAGTTCCATTTCCTTTCCTTGTCCTTTGGCCCACCACTCACGGCCATGATATCCACAACCGGAAAATAATATTCCCATTCTTGTCGGGGCCTGACTTGACTCCTTCTTATCTGACCTTACATCACCCCAGACCCTCAGTGACTCCATCCAAGGCAATGCCATCGTAACTCCCAGTCCACGGAGCATTCTTCTCCTCGAGCACTGAAACTGCATCTGATTCATATTCCCCATTTCTTACTCATTTTAAATTACTTATAAATAGAATCAATCAGTGTTTTCAACCAATCGGCCACGAACTTTCCTGAACTGGTCACTGCTAATCACTGCCTCCACAGCCACATTGAAGCGGTATTCATTATTTTTGAGCCGCTCTTTCATATCATTAATCAAAAGCATATCGGAAAGCTGAACTTCGCGACCAAGTGCATAACCAAGGAACTTGCGACAGAACTGATCAAGGAAATCGTTAGATCTTTGATTAACTAGATACTCACGCAGACCCTCAATGCCATTGACTTGGGCACCGTCAAAGAGCGTCGCCGAAGTATCGCGCTGATCTTTTCTTATCCTTCCGACGGCATCAAATTGTTCCAAAACAAAACCATACGTATCAATTCTCTCATGACACTTGGCACATTCCTTTACAGAACTGTGCTTCTCGATGACTTGTCTCGCGGTAAGATTCTCAGGAATCCTCTCAGGAAGATCCGGAACATTTGCCGGAGGCCTCGGCAAGCTCTCTCCGAGAAGCGTTTCATAGATCCAGTTCCCCCGCAGAATGGGACTGGTCCTAGAAGCTCCTGAATTGATAGCCAGGACAGTTGCCATTCCGAGCACCCCTCCCCTGCCCTTCACATGCATGCCGTCGACCCTACTCCATTCATCACCACTGACTCCTTCGATTCCGTAATGCTCGGCGAGGGGACCGTTCAGGAAGGTATGGTCTGCAAGGATAATATCCAGAACCGAGCCGTTATTCCGGAACATATCCTCAAAGAATTTCAAGGTCTCACCATACATTGATGAACGCAATTTCTTGAACTGCGGAAACATTTTTTCATTCTTATCATCATTGTCATCAAATGCACGGACATGGAACCACTGACAGGCAAACTGCTCCGCCATGCGGTTAGTCTTCGGATCCTGAAGCATCCTCCTTGTCTGACGCAACAGCTCTTTGTCCCCGGTCAGAGATCCGTCCTTGGCCGCCTCCAGAAGTTCATGGTCGGGGCATGAAGACCAGAGAAAATAACTGAGTCTCGTTGCCAATTCATAAGCATTTACTCTGACCGGATCCTTGTCAGGGCCTGAACTTTCCCGACGATACAAAAAGGCCGGTGACGTCAGGACCCTCGCAATGGTCAGGCGGATCGATTGCTGATGGGATATTTCCCGTTCTCTTAATCCACGGTAAAGGTTCTTCAGGCCCGAACTTTCAGGTTCGGACAGAGGCC
>JABSSR010000384.1 GCA_013213965.1 Verrucomicrobiales bacterium
TCTTTGAAATACCAGTCAGGTCCGGCCCTAATGCATTTGCAGAAAGGTGACAAGAAACGCATGCACGTTCCGCAAAGATTTTCTCTCCCCTCTTTGTATTTCCCGTGGACCAATCGACCTCAGATAAGAAAGCATTCCAGTCAATCTGAGAGCTTGAATTCTCTGTTCCAACAGAACGAGCAATGACAGGATAATTTTCCGCAAGCCACTCAACTGCTTCACTCCTGTCTTTTAATTGTTTGCCCGCCAGACGACTGATTAGGGGTAAGCTAAGGCGCATATCAGACACTCCAAAGAGTGGGATCAATTCTTCAGGCTCTGTCCTCGGACCAAGAGCTTCCAGTGCCTTGATGGATGATGATACCGCGCTATTATCGCTATAGCTGAGTGCAGCCAGGAACAGAGGGCGATCCGTTTCAGTAGGTTCCTTAGACAATTGAATCACTGCAGGAACTCTCAGACTAGCATCCTCTGCAAGGACCCTTATGAGTGGAGCTGAACGGGTCAATTTGATACCAGAAATCAAAGTAATGAGGTCAACTCTCCAACCGGCTCCAGGTTCTTTCTTAGCTGCAGAGAAGAAAATTTCAGCGGCCCTGCTTCGGAACGGTTCCGGAAATGCACTGGCTATCCCGGCATGATTCGGCCTGGCCAGGAGATAACTCTCACATAAGTATTCAAAGATTGGTCCGCGTTCTGCCAGACTTGCGATCACTTCATTGAGCCTATCAATGTAAGTTTGCTTGGATCGGATCTGCTTTCCCTGGACCTTTGAATCAAGACGCAGAATCGACTCGGAGATTTTCTTCGCAGAAACCAAACCAAGAGGAGATGACAATCGGGCCAGACAAACAAGGAAATGAAAATCTTCCTCGGGCTTGGAATCTTTAGATAGAAATTCCAATATCCGTGTAGAGGAGATCGGGTGGGAATCACGCAACATGGCTGTGAGTCGGGCCGCTTCCCTACGTTCATCTAAGTCCAGGGAATGTAATAGAGCTCGACATGAATTACGTGACATGACAAGCAGATCATGATGCTCTTCATTGAAAATCTCATCAGAAGAAAATTCATATCCGGTGAAAGATTCTTTTGATGGACTCTTCAAGTTCCAGTCACCCAGTGCCTTCATCAGTAAACGAAGCGATTTCATTCTATCTTCTTTAGGAGATTGCAATAATGTACGATCAAGGTGTCTTGCCATGATCATCGCTTCCTCATAATTAAGTTCGGCCTTTAAATTTTCAGGATCCTTTTGGCAGCCTTTCAAAATCACTTTTCCCATCACTATAGATTCTGCTTTGGGCCTCGGATCCTTATATCTGATATGATAAACGGATCCGGTCGTGCCTCGTCCACCAACAGAAAGGAAAAGTGAACCGTCGGGGGCAACTTCAATATCAGTAGGGGCAAAACCATTGGTGCCCGATGATTCAATAAAAGTATCAGCAATCGAAAAATCAACACCTTCGGTGAGACCAGTAGTTTGTGTTACATAGACCTTACCGAAGGTCCAATCACAATAAAAGACAGCATCATGGTAATGATCTGGGAATGCCGTGTGTCTATAAACGGCCACTCCTGTTGGAGAACCTCTCCCAATATTAATTACCGGCTCCACGCTGTCATAATAATAGTCCGGTCGTTTCCATCCACGCTTCCACCCAGATAAACGCCAACCATGATGAGCCCCATCCTCTACCCTATAGAGCCTGGTAGGCGAGTACCATGGAAGAAAAAATTCCCTCTCACAATCACTGTCATAGGTGAATATTTGACCTTCGCTATTAAAATCAAAATCATAGGGATTACGTAACCCATAACACATCAGAGTAGGCTCAGTAAGATTGGAAGAATAGCGAAGCAAAGCCCCTCCCTCTAATTGCGTATATTCATTTAAGTCCGGGTGCCCGGCAAATTTAGCATCGTTCCCCCCAATCAAATAGATTCTCCCTTGCCTGTCCTTGCGAATGGCATGGATCCCATGTTCTCCGCCACCGAACTTACCTATTCTGATAGGTTCGGGATTAAATTTACCATCACCATTCTCATCATTGTATCGATTAAAATGTCCTCCTTCCGTTGTGAGCAGGGTTCTTTCATCAAGAAAAAGCATACCCATTGCACCGGTACGTGATTCGATGACCATCGCTTCTGTTTCTGCAGACCCGTCTCCATCTTCATCAGTCAAACGCTTGATATAACCTCTTGAGGAAATCACTACGGACCCGGAAGGATCCAACGTCATTGAATAAACGTCCGGGGCAATTACAGAATCAGCATAATGGGTAATCTCAAATCCGGGCGCAATCCTCATTCCCAGATCAGTAACATGAACTAACTCAGCAGATGTCGAGCCAATGAAGGCAAGCACAATGAGTAAACGAATCGACATCATTAGATACTAATGCCTGCAGCATGAAAAACGAGCCCGATCTAAGAAAATACCGACAACCTTCTCTTTAAGAAAGCCAGGGCTTAGCAGGGACAGAACCTCGGGAACGTGAACGCTTGTAACCTCCACCATTAGCTGCCTGCCAGGCACAAATACGGCGAAGCAGCTCTCCAGTAGAAGCATCTCCTGAAACAGTATCCGTAAGGATACTTGCCAGATCACTGTCATATCGAATTATATCTTCAGCGAGCTCTCTGAGACTGTCTTCCTGAGCAGATTCCTGCGCATATAACCAACCGCTAGGATCGTCATCTGCATTAGACATGTCTTCATTTAATTCAGGTGATGTATTGAACTCATTTTTTCCATTATTTTCCGAACTATTCGATCTTGGATTAGGCATCGTGTGAAATATGGGCAATCTTATTTAGGTATTTCTAGGGACTTTTGATCCTCGGACTTTGAGTCCAGAAAAGTGGATCCCTTCTCTATGTATTCCCTGATCGAATCTATAAGTAAAAGGTTCGCGGTCTCGGCAGCATTCTTGCCAAACATTCCGGTTTCGGTCATCCGATCCAGGTGCTCGCGAACCCTTTCCGTTACAGAAACGGTCAGTTGCACAGATGAAATCGCATTTTTTTGCCGAGCCATAAAGATAAAAATAGAATAATAATGCCATTCTTTTATCATTTGTAAAACATTTTTTTGATAATTATAGCAATTTTGCTTTATATAGATCTGAAAGCCGAAAAAGAGGATATTTATAAAACTTTTAAGTTTCATGCATGGCCGATCCCTCGGTTGAAATTCTCATTAAGAAAAAAATAGCGATTTTTTTCTTAATGAATACCAGCTCTTAAAAATGCATTCCGGCTTGTCGAAATGCTACCTCGTAGAAATCCGAATCAACTAAAAATCAAATTTTCCAGGGTCTTCAAGATTATCA
>JABSSR010000385.1 GCA_013213965.1 Verrucomicrobiales bacterium
ACCTGAGTCAGATACCAGCGGGCCGGTGGGGAACACCGTCAGATGTTGGTGAGGCTGTTGCTTATTTTGCTTCTGAGGAGGCTGGAGTTATTACGGGCCAGACTCTGTGTGTGAATGGAGGTAATTCTCCATGGTAATTTATGTTTTTATGCAGTTTTATTTTTGTTGGAGAACAACCGTTTGATACTTGATGCTCCGTGTTGGTCCAATAGAACTCCAACAAAAATGACGCCGCCAGTGATGGCGTCACTGAGCGGCGTAGGATAGCCGAAGAGGTTAACCATGTTTCTGAGTACAATTAGAATTGCCGTGCCTATCAGGATTCCGACTATGGAACCTTCCCCGCCTTTTAGACTACACCCTCCCAAAACGGCTGCAGCTATAGCGTAGAGTTCAAAAAAAGCGCCGTGCGTTGCAGGTTGGACTGATCCTGTGTATATGCAAAACGGTATGGATGCGAAGGCTGTGCAAAAGCCAGCAATGACATAAGCAAATGCAATGACAATGCTGGTATTAACACCGGAATATTTTGTCGCTAATTCGTTTCTTCCTGCAGCAAATATATAGCGTCCGAAAACAGACTTATGAAGCACGATTCCGAAGATAAGTGCAAAGCCAATCAAGTAGACAAATGACATGGGAATGCTGTGAAGAATTCCTGAGCTATTGCCATTGGTTAGGACGTCTCCCAAGCTTCCTTCGCCAAGGTATCTGACGAAGCTAAGATTTTGTTCAGAGTTACTAAGGTTAATGGAAGTGTCATCGGCTGAAAAACGAGCGAGGCCTCTGTATGATAAGAGTCCACAAAGCGTAACGATGAAGGCCTGAAGCTTGAGCTTTCCTACTAGGAGTCCCTGGGCCAAGCCGACTAGTGTTCCCAAGATGAGGGTGAAGATAATGGCTATGGGCCATGCTATTTCAGGAATTATTTTGGCAAGAAAAGAGTCAGGTCTTGTCTCCGGAGGCGTCACAAAGTAAAGGAAGACGACTCCGAGTAGAGCCATGAGTGATCCTACTGAAAGATCGATTCCTGCTGTGATGATTACTATGCCAACGCCTATGCTGAAAATGCCGTAAATTCCTATTTCTCTACTAATATTCTTAAGATTATCAGGGGTGAGAAATTTACTCTCAAATAGTCCCTGTACACCGCTTTCAGTGGTCCCTGCTGATGTGATTACAATGAGAGTAATGAGAAGGCCTAGCATTCCTAGTTCTCTTCTGTTTTTTCGAACTAAGCCTAGTTTTGAATTTGCCATTACTTGCTTTCTGGTTCTCTGCTATTCATTTTTGCCGCCTACGGCGAGGTGCATGATGGCTTCCTCTGAAAAATTCTCGCGTTTAATCTCGCCGGTAATTTTTCCTTCATGCATCACTGCGATTCTATCGCTGATGCCGAGGACTTCTTCCATGTCACTTGATATCATCCAGACAGCGACTCCTTGCTTGGCTAGATTGCGCATTAGTTTGTAGATCTCAGCTTTCGTGCCGACATCGATTCCTCTTGTGGGTTCATCAAATATTATGGCCTTTGGTTTCATTGAGAGCCACTTTGCAAGGACTACCTTTTGCTGATTGCCTCCACTCAGATTGATGACTGGTGTATGGGTGGAGGGTGTCTTTATATTTAAGCTTTTTAT
>JABSSR010000386.1 GCA_013213965.1 Verrucomicrobiales bacterium
ACAGTACGGACATCAGCACTGCCCACTTATCCAAATCATTCTCCGCGATTGTGGGATGTTCTTTTCGGGAAGAACGGAGACGGTTACGCATTGAACTGACCTCAAAACTCCTGGCCGACACAGACCTGAAAATTAGTGCTGTTGCAAGACGAATAGGCTTACTGGATACCTCTTGGTGATGAGTATTCAAAATAGAGCCAGTTGAGCATCGAATTTTGAGCCACCTTCGTTAATAAAATAACGCCAATTCTGACGCTGTCAATATGCAGTTTCTTTCAATTATTGGGGTGATTTACTTTTTCTGCCCTTTTGTTGTTCTTCAGGCTGGCGTTGAGCCGGAAGCTTTTCGCAATGATTTCTATCACATGGACATGGTGGGTTAATCGGTCCAGCAGAGCACCGGCTAACCGCTCATCGTCGCCAAAAATCTGGGGCCATTCCACAAAGGGTAGATTGGTCGTGACCATCAAGCTCGTCTGCTCATAACATTGGCTGAAAAATCCGAACAGATGCTCTGCACCGATTCGATCAAAAGGCACATTGCCCAGTTCATCTACGATGATCATATCGCATTTTTTAATATGCCCTTCAAGTCTCAAGACCATCTTCTCCGCTCTGGCCTCGATATAGGTATTGACCAGTTCCGCAGCGGTAAAGAACTTCACTTTATAGCCACGTCGGCAAGCTTCTCTGCCGATGGCGATGGTCAGATGACTTTTCCCCACACCAGGGGGGCCGGTAAAAACAACATTGCTGCGTTTGTCAATAAACCCGCACATTGAAAGATCGATGATTTGTTTCTTGTTGATCTGTGGGATGGACTTAAAATCAAATCCGCTCAGTTCTTTGGTCATCGGGAAGTTTGCCGCATTAAGTCTTTTGATAATGGCCTGGCTTTGTCGATGCTGAACTTCGATCTCGGCCAACCGTTGTAGATAGGTTTCGTAGGGTTCATCCTCCTTCGCACACGCCCTGGCGATGGCTGGATATTCGCGTCCAATCGTCGGTAATTTCAACGTCTTCAGGTAGCTCTTGAGTAATACACGTTCCTCTTTCATACCAGACAGCCCTCCCGGCTCAAGCTGTCATAAATACCAAGATTACGTTTACCATCTCCCTGGTTAACCAGTACCCGATTACCACCAAGATCCAGATGTCCGTCACGGCGTAAAAAGCTGGAGACCGCCTCGTCACTAAAGGCCCGGCATTTGACACAGAGGCTGACCGCCTCCTTAACTTCTTTTTGCGGATACTCTGAAAACAGCAGAAGTATTGCGATGTATCTGCCCGTCCCTTCACTGCCATAACGATATTCCAGTTCGCTTCGCATTAGGGTAAAATCCCTGCCCCAAGGCTGCCCCTTAAAGGCCCTGGCATTATCAAGGCTGCCGGGCTTTCGCTCTAAGAGCTTGATATAATGCAGCGGATCAAGAATATACTGCTCTTTCAGGTAGCACTTTTTATGCGAGGCGATCAGCTCATGGGAAAAACAAATATCCACACGATCTACAAATACTTTGATCTGACAGGAGCGGTAAGCATATTCGGTGGGAATGGAATATCGGTTGGTATCTACCCGGACCCGAAGATGTTTATCCGGAAAGGTCGAGAGCCTTCGGCACGCTTCGAATTTCTGTGAGGGAAGTTCATGAAACGGCACTTTTTC
>JABSSR010000387.1 GCA_013213965.1 Verrucomicrobiales bacterium
AAAATCTTCAAACATATTAAGCCTACGACACAAGCCACCTGGTAACAGTAGCCTTTCAGGTCTTCGAATGTTTGGTACTCAGTCCCAAGAACATCCATCTCCATTCCTTTAATTATTCCGACAAAAAGTTCTGGGGAAATAGTATATTTTTGACTCAAAGACACTATTTCACTTTGAAGAGAATTCGGTTTCGTAAACCCACTAAGCAAACCCGTTTTCCATTCACCAAGCAACTCTATTCGCTGTTCGCAGGTGAATCCTGGTTCATCTGCTATATCGTCAACAACTCGGCAAAAAGCATAGAACGATTCCATATCTTTTCTTCTTTCTTTTGGGAGACAAAAAAGTGTGAATGCTAAATTAGACTTTGCATTTACAGTGATGGTCTTAGCGTCTATTTCGTTCACTTAAAAAAATTAAACTAATGTCAACTTCTGACTAGATAATGAGTCTCACAATTACGTGGCTGATAAATAGTGACCCGAAAATTACAAGGGATCGGTTAATGTATTCTCCCCCAATGCTCTAAGGGCCAATAAACCATTAACCCTGGTCCCAATAAATTCTGCTCAGGCACTGTGCCCCACATTCGGCTATCCGCGCTATCATCACTATTATCTCCCAGAGCAAAATACTGCTCTTCTTGTAATGACACCTCATTAAGCCCTCTGCGGTCTGGTGCACCTGTTATACGCCTAGTTATCGTGTATCCATCATACTCTTCCGACACCCTAACAATACCAAATTCAGTCGCAAGTTTGCCATTAACATAGAGAGGTCCTCCATTTTGGCGAATTTCCAATTCATCTCCAGGGACACCACATAATCTTTTTATATAATGCTGAGATTTCATGCCGCCTCCAATACCAACGATCCCTTTAGTATTAAAAACAAACACTTCACCTCTACTGGGTTTACGAAAGTGATAAGACATCTTATTCACCAGAACTTGATCTCCTGTATCGCAATGACCTTGCAATACAAAATCTTTTTCTATCGGCACATGATTACCGTTAACCCAATAAACATCCATCCGTCCATTACTGAAGTTAGAAGAACGGCCAATGTTTAATGCTGACCTTAATCCTAAACCTCCACGATTCTTTTCCTGAAACAGATTTTTTAGAGGTACACTAACTTTAATTGATTCCAAGTTTTCATTCTCAAAATAAATACGAGTAGAAGTGAAAAATTTGAATTTCGTTACTTCCTGGAATTTTTCAATTCTGGCGCCTTTGGGTATCCTAATGTCCACATATGTTCTGCCCTGAGAAAATTTATCCCAAGCAGTTTTGATTAGACTCGGTTTAGAATATTTCGGATCCTTGTCAGGGTCATGCACATCACATATTATGCCATTCAATGTAGGTTGCATTGAACCTGTGGGTATTCTAAAAGGTTGCAAGCAATACGAACGAATCCCTATAGCTATAATTATAGCAACAAAAATAACTTCAAGGTTCTCACGTATTATAGGATTTCTGGGTGACTTTACTGTTTTTTCACAAATCGAAGTTAACTCTTTTGCCGTCAACTTTACTAGTTCTTTATCCTTTTCAGAGACAGCCCGTTCGAAAGTTTCAAGCTTGTCTTCTATCTCTTCTTTATCTTGCTCAGATAGAAGATCCTTTTTATATGAAAGAAATTTTCTTACCCCTTTCCTTAAAAGTTTAGCTCTCTTCAAATATCTTGGACGAAACATAATATCTATTTAGAAGATGATTTTAACACCTTAATGAAAGCCTCCTGCGGAATATTAACCTTCCCAATAGCTTTCATCTTCTTCTTTCCTTCTTTTTGTTTTTCAAGCAATTTTCTTTTTCTAGTAATGTCACCTCCATAGCATTTAGCTGTAACATTCTTTCTCAAAGCTCTAATCGTCTCACGAGCAATTATATTACCACCCACAGCAGCCTGAATCGGAACCTTGAATAATTGCTGCGGGATTACTTCCTTTAGTTTTTCACAAAGCTTCCGCCCATAGTTTTGAGCCTTGCCGGCATGCACAATCGAACTAAATGCATCTACAGGCTCTTCGTTAATTCGTATATCCATCTTAACCAATTTTGCTGACTGATAATCAGCATGCTCATAATCCATTGAGCCGTAACCACGAGTCATACTCTTCATCCTGTCATTAAAATCCACAAGAATCTCATTCAAAGGCAGAACAGAAGTTAATATTACTCTCGAAGTATCTAGAGTTTCAGTATGTTCAATTGACCCACGCTTTTCCATGATCAGTTGGATTAAATCCCCAATGAATTCATTAGGTGTAATAATGAAGGCTTTCACTGTAGGTTCTCTAATCTCATCTATTTCAGCCGGGTCAGGCAGAAAGGTCGGGTTATCAACAGCTACTTCTTCGCCATTAGTCTTCCTAACTTCATAAATAACACTCGGATAAGTCGAAATAACATCCATATCAAACTCCCTTCGCAAACGCTCTTGAATAATCTCCATGTGAAGAAGCCCCAAAAAACCACACCTAAAACCAAATCCAAGTGCAGCAGAACTTTCGGCAGAGAATTGAAAAGCAGCATCATTGATCTGTAACTTACCCATCGCTAATTTTAATTGCTCAAAGTCATCATTAGTTACAGGATAAATGCCAGAGAAAACCATCGGCTTAATCTCTTTGAATCCAGGCAAAGGCTCCAAAGCCGGCCTCTGAACTTCGGTAACCGTATCCCCTATCTTAACTTCCGAAGATGACTTCATATTGGCAATGAGATAGCCCACATCTCCTGGCCCTAAGCTCTCTCTTTTTTTCATTTTTGGAGTAAAGACTCCCACTTCCTTTACTTCGTAATTCTTACCAGTACTCATCATGCGTATTGCAGTTCCTCTACCCAATTCCCCTGAAACTACCCGGACATATGAAACAACACCTCTAAAAGTATCAAAAACTGAATCAAAAACTGAAGCCCTTAGTAGTTTATCCTTAGTCGCAGAGGGTGCAGGTACTCTCTCAACTATTGCTTCTAATATATCTTCAATCCCAGTTCCAAGTTTTGCGCTGGCGGTTATTGCCTCTTCCGCAGGTATCGCCAATATATCCTCGAGCTGTTGATGAGCCATATCTAAATCGGCACTTGGCAAATCGATTTTATTTATGACAGGAACAATGGTAAGATCTTGTTCAGTTGCTAGATTCAAATTCGCAACGGTTTGAGCTTCGACCCCCTGAGCAGCATCCACTATTAATATAGCGCCTTCACATGCTGCCAAACTCCTAGACACTTCGTAAGAAAAGTCGACATGGCCAGGCGTATCCAAAAGATTTAATTTGTACGTCTTACCGTTAATCGCGGTGTATTTCATCGTTACTGGGTGAGACTTAATTGTAATGCCCCTCTCCCTTTCCAAGTCCATAGAATCCAAGAGCTGGTCCTGCTTTTCCCTTTCTGAAATGGTCTGAGTAAACTCCAACAAGCGATCAGAGAGTGTAGTTTTCCCGTGATCAATATGCGCTATTATTGAAAAATTTCTTGTTTGCTCAGTATTCATACTCAAAGAAACCCCAATAAGAGAGATCCTAATCCATAAGAATTCTTATAGTGGGGATGGACATTAAAGCGCTAACCTTGTGTTGTAAAGCCTCTCAACCGCCTTGCATCGGCGGCATAAGGGCAACAACATGGCCATCTCTCAATTTAAAGGTCCTGTCAACATAATCATGATCTACAGCAATTCTTATAACGGAATCCCATTTCTCTAATTCTGCCCACTTCCCGTATAAAAATTGAAGAAGCTCCTCTACATTACACCCGCACATGGGTACTTCCATTTCTATTTGTTGCTCCCCAGCAACATCCTGCAAAACCGAGAACAAAATAATTTTTAATACCATAATTAAGAACTTGGATTTGTAATGATCTCTCTCTTTAGCTCGCCTATCATAGGCAGATTTCGGTACCTACCTTTATAATCAAGTCCATATCCAACCAAAAACAAATCATCCACCTCAAAACCAACGAAATCTGGAATCAGATTAACTTTCCTCGCTTTTTTTTTCTTCAACAAAGTTAAGGAACTAACGCTTACTGGATTGCATTCAAAATTTATCTTCTCAATAACTGACTCCAAAGTTCTGCCGGTATCAAAAATGTCATCAATGACAAGCACATGACTTCCAGAAAGATTAGGCATCCTCTTAACATTAATATAAACCTCACCAATGCTCTTTGTTTCACCATAATAACTTTCCACGTTCAAACATCTCAAATCAAAAGCAATTTTTAAGCGCACAAGCAAGTCTGATGTCAGCATCAAACTGCCGTTCATTATAGACACCACTGTCAATTTGCGTTTATCATATTGACTTGAGATGCATTCAGCTAACTCATCTAATCTAGAATTAATTTCATCCTCATGGAAAAGGATCCTTTCCAAATCGTTAGTAGCATCATTCATAGACATCTAGAAGTTCTCATCCAATATGATTATCAGTCACGAAATAGAACATGAACTACAATCAAAATAAAACTAATATTGCAGATCTAAGAATTTCTTACACCAAAGCTAAATTAAATATTGAGGAAACAGACTCTTGCCCTATCAAACAGTTCGAAAAATGGCTCGACGAAGCTATTGAAGCAAAAACCATTGAAGCTACTGCTATGTCTCTAGCGACTGTCAATGAGTCTGGACAACCTTCAGTTAGAACGGTTCTGCTGAAAGATTTTAATTCTGAGGGTTTCACCTTTTTCACTAATTATGAAAGCCGCAAAGCTTCTGAAATTGATTCCAATCAAAATGTTGGTATATGTTTTTTTTGGAAAGAACTTGAAAGACAAGTAATTATAACTGGATCCGCTTCAAAAATTTCAAAAGAAGCATCCGAAAAGTATTTCAAAAGTCGTCCGATAGGCCATCAAATCAGCGCTTGGGTTTCAACTCAGAGCAGTAAAATCCCCAACAGAGAATGGATGGTTACTCGTGAAAAAGAACTCATAAACAAATTTTCAGACGGGGCAGTTCCATGTCCAGAATTTTGGGGTGGCTTTCAGGTATTACCTAGAGAAATCGAATTCTGGCAAGGACGCAAAAATCGTTTTCATGATCGCATAATTTATCGGCTAGAAAAAACTAACTGGTTACGCTCAAGGCTAAGCCCATAAACACAATTACTCATCCCCCATAGAAGTAACTGCTGTCCATAGATTTGGACCGAACTCAGCTCTAATTTTTTCCACGAGTCGATTAGCATCATCAAAATGCCTGCACAATGCATACAGTGTCGAACCAGATCCAGACATTAAAGCGATTTCTGATTCTACCTGTTGCAGCAACCACATTTTCATATTCGCCAAACATAAATATTTCTGGAAAACTGGAACCTCAAGATCATTATATAATTCTCCCCATACGGCCACTTGCGGGGCATAATTAACGTCCGGCAAAACTTCAGCCTCACCCCATTTGGAATAAGCCCACGCACTTGAAATTCCAAATCCAGGCTTAACTAATACCACTGGCTGGATGGGCACAAGATCCTCTAATAATTGTATCTTTTCTCCACGACCTGAACAAATCGCCGGACTCCCCCCTAAAAAGAATGGCACATCGGACCCAATACTTGCTGCTAGTGAATATAAAACATCTAATGGAAGAGAACATCCAAGAATTTTATTAATTGCCCGCAATGTTGCCGCTGCATCACTACTACCTCCTCCTAAACCTGCTCCAATCGGTATCCTTTTCACTAATCTTATTTTCCCGTAAACCCTATTACCGGTTTCACATTGAAAAGCGTTTAGAGCCTGTAGAACTAAATTCTCACAATCCAATCCCAAGCTAGTATCATTGCACTCAAATATCAGTTCTCCTTCTCCCAAATTTAAATCAAAGTGAAGATCATCCTTAATCGTCGCGATCGGAACTATTAGAGTTTCAATCTCATGATAGCCATCTTCACGCTTCTCCTGAACCTTCAACCAAAGATTCAGCTTGGCGGGAGCAAACTCAAGGTGTCTCATAGAATAATAATATTAAACTTTAACCTAAATTAACCAACACCCAAACAGCAATGACACATAACGTATTTTTCTGGCTAAAAGAAAACATAACGAATAATAAATTTGAAGAAGAGGCAACAAAACTCTTAAGCATCGATGTTGTGCAAAATGGATCTTTAAGAAAACTTGCGAGCACACCGGAAAGGCCAGTAACAGATAAAACCTTCACATATCATCTATGCCTTGAATTCACCTCCATAGATAACCACAATGCTTACCAATGCCATGAATCGCATCATTATTTCGTCAACAAATGTAACGATATGTGGGACAGAGTTGTCGTCTATGACTCAGAAGAAATCTAAGTGATATTCAGTTCCCATTAATCCCAATCAGAGCAAGCATTCTCCCTGTTTTCCCTCTTTCTAATCTGTAAGAATAGTATGACTCTAAGTCTTGAGAAGTGCACTCAAGATTATCATGAATGGAATTAGCAGGAACTCCACATTCTAAGCAATCCCTACGTATCCAAGCCGCAAAATCGGCTTCGTAAGCAGGAGGCCTAATGCATGGACTGAGTTGAACCACTACGTCCTCTGAATCTACACCATGATTTCTCAGCATTAATAATGCTTTTTTTACTATGCCCATTTGACTTCCTTTCTTTCCTGAATGCACGAGAGCCACTGCACGAGAATATTTATCTGCTATATAAACAGCACAACAATCGGCCACATAAACTCCCAGTAATACACCCTTTTGAAAAGTTATTAACCCGTCGACCGAAGGCATTGGAGAATCTAACCCTTGAGCCTCATCAACTATAAGAGTCTGATCTCCGTGAATTTGCTCAGCCGCAACAACATCATTTGAAGTATATCCTAAGATCTTAATTCCCTCTTCATAATATGGTCTCAAAATCTTAAGAGCCTCATCTTTGGAATAAAAATTAACAGGTAATTTAGGATGCCTGAGTATAAAGGTGTGCACTATATTAGGAATTGACTCGAGAGAATTGAACCGACGTTGATTTATTTTCACAATTGTTAAGATCGAATTATTTTTAATTCGATATAATTAAGATCTTCAAATCATAACCTAATCAACAAAAAACCTCGACCTTTTGAAAGGTCGAGGTTTTTGAAGAAGATAGTTTTTAAATGTATTAACTAATCACTAATTAGATCAGAAGCTTCCATGACAGCTGAAGTGACATTTGAATCCATCTCAGCCATAACTTCGACTAGATTCTCGATGATATCCTCTCTCATCTTATCAACTAAATCGATGCCCTTGCGGGTAATTTGAACCATTACTTTGCGCCGATCATCTGATGCATGAAGTCTTTGAACGTAACCTAACTTCTCCAACCGATCGACTAGCCCCGTAGCAGCAGCAGTTGAATGACCCATCTTTTTTGATATGTGAGTCATTGTTAAGTAGTCCTCTTTCGCTAAGTACCCTAGTAGAAAAAACTGGGCATAAGATACGTTTCCCTTATTCAACTCCTTGGATAAATTCAAAAGGAATGAACGTTGAGTGAACATTATGAAATCAGCCAATCGCCCGGCATCCTTCCTTACAGTTTCATTATTTTCTGTTACCACTTGCATAATTCTTTATAGTTTAGGTCTTTATTTATTATAATTAACAATAATATTATAATTTATAAAATATCTATGTCTATTATAATTACTAAGTTTTTTATAATCTACTTTATTACTTAGTTTTACTTGATTTATACAATAGCCAAATAATGAATAATATCAAATTTGTTTTGCATAATTTTAAATTTTATCATTTGTGAGAAGTTCAGATAGAGCGAATTTTAAAATATTTGAACTATTAAACTCCAGAATGAATGAAAACTTTTAAATAATTTAAGACAATTAATCAATTAATCTGAAAACAGTTACCAAGTCACCAAATTGGATACTAGATCGTTCATCTAATCTTAGTAGGGAATCAGCTTGTGATAGAGCCAACAGATTGTTTGAGTTTTGATTGCCTATCGAATGGAACTTCCCTTCCCTAAACTTGCCATGGACGTAATGAGGTCGATTATCAGAGTTCTTAAAGGATGATCCTGCTATTGCCTTCATTTGATCCAGCTTCACCCCATCAGCAGAGGCTCCGCTCCGCAAACGCATCGCAGGCAATACAAATAAATGGAAACACACAAATGCTGAAACCGCATTGCCCGGCAATCCAAAGATTTGGCAACTTTCACCAAATTTTCCATAAAATATAGGCTTCCCAGGCCTAATTCTTACTCTCCAAAAAATTTGCTTAACCCCACACTCCTTTAAAGCCACTTTACTAAAATCGCGTTCCCCAACACTCATACCACCAACCACTATAATAATATCAGCCCATTGCTCCATTTTTAGAACCTCAGCAGAGATTTCCCCCAAATCATCTCTTGTTCTCTTAATTTCAATTTTCTCAACACCTACTTTTACTGCAGCAGCTTTCAGCATTAATCCATTGCTGTCATATGTCTGGTGACATTTTATTTGTTTTTGTTCTTCATGAATTAATTCGTCCCCTGTTGTTATAATTCCGATACTAGGAAAACTGCCAACTTTCACTTCACTGATGCCACCAGCAATCAATGAGCCCAAGGTTGAAGACTTAACGCAACTTCCTTTATTAGATATCCTCTGACCTTTTGTTAAAACCTCTCCGACTCGACGAACATAATCATTCAATTCAGCCTTTTTCTTAATCAAAATCAATCTATCAGACAAAACCTTCACATCTTCTTGTTTTATTACGGCATTTGCTCCCATCGGAAGTTCAGATCCGGTAAATACTCGGAAAGCTTCTCCATGTTCAATGCACGCATCACATTCTACCCCAGCTACACTCTGCCCAATTACCCTTAACCTACTTAAGTTTTCTCTACATTTTGAAACCTTCACCGCGTAACCGTCTACGCTAGACTGACAGACTTGCGGTAGATTTGTTTTTGAGCGAGCATCTCGAACTAAGAAACGACCAACAGATTCAGAAACAGGTATATCTCTTTCCACCGGTAATGGTGTTGAAGTGAGTACTTTCTCTAAAGCTTCAGATTCCTCAATCATTTAAAATATTATCAACCGATTGCTCCAACTCTAAGGGAAGGGTTTCAAATTCGGCTTCTTCCGCTCTTAGCTCTCCTGGCTCTTCTTCAACTTCTTGATGTAGTCGCAACTTAAAGAAAACCCAATCACCTGCGTTTGGTTCCCCAGCTATAATATCAGCGACTACAAATCCTGGTCTCCTTTCTGGACTAACACTTAATTTTGATATTTCTTGAATTCCACCATCACGCATCACATGAAGGATCGTTCCTTTACTAGGCTTAACTTTAGCTGATTTAATCAAAACAAATCCCAAAGACTCTTGAACGAGACATATTTCACCAACGAAATATGTCTCTTCACCATTCTCCTCTAGTTTCTTTACTTCTTCATTAATAGGATCTGATACCTTTTCTTGTCTTAGCCCAAAACCATCACTAAAAATACAACTTGGCAAAACAGTGACAATCAACGCCACATATAAAATGATGTGAAGTTTAAACCAATTCATTAAGTTTTTATATCTAGTGGACTATACATTTGATTATAGCAAAAGATTGACTCCACGGTGAAGCTTTGTTTTAGTCACCAAATTCAATCTCTTTGCAATAGAAAACATCGATTTTAGGTGAGATGGCTGAGTGGTCGAAAGCGCTTCTTTGCTAAAGAAGTGAACCTCAAAAGGGTTCCGTGGGTTCGAATCCCACTCTCACCGCCACCTTGCACAACATTGCTTATGTTTGATCATCCGAATCATTCTTAGGCAATTGGGGATAATCAACCTTTTTCGATTTATAAAAAATCATAATCCCTAACCCCCAAACATAATAAACAACAAAATAAACCACTGGTGCTAAGACGACAGCTGATATAAGAACACCAAAAGTAGCGAAACTCATCGTCTGAATATCAAAATCTAATTCCTTTCCTCCATATTTATCATTAAAATTAAAAATCGTCTTACCCACTTTGCACTGATAAATAAAAAGAGGAACAGCCGTTGCCGGATTAGAAACCCAAACTGCCGTTGCTGCAGCTGGGATATTTGCGCGATATCGAACAGCTAGGGCAATCGCCAAAACAGTTTGAATCGGAAGTGGTGGCAACATCCCAACGGCAACTCCTAAACTTAGACCAAGAGCAACTCGACGACGGTTAGGTCTCCACAATTCTTTCTGAACAACACCCTTAGCTAACCAATTTCTAATTCCCGTCCTCTGCCCCGAGCGATTACTCCTTAAAGATTTGTATGTTTTACGAACAAATCTTGCCCATTGCCTCCTTGCTTTTATAAATGACACTTAATTAAATATAAGCCAATCCACTGATCGCTGTTATATTATAAACATCAAAATATTTAAATGAATTTAATCGACGCTATCATTTTGGGAATCGTTCAAGGACTTACTGAATTTCTCCCTATATCTTCTTCAGGACATCTTGCCTTGTCTGATCAATTGTTAGGATTTGAAAAGGACGCGGTCGGTATAGAGTTCGATATATTACTTCACTTTTCGACTCTACTCGCTGTACTGATTTACTTTAGAAGAAAACTTTTTTTAATGACCATGTCACTAGTAAAAAAAGGTTCTCATGAAGATAAAAAAATGATCTGGCTACTGATGATCGGAACGCTCCCAGTTGTTTTTCTTGGACTACTACTCAAAGACAAGGTAGAGGCAATAAGTTCAAACCCAATACTAGTTTCATCCTTGCTATGCTTTACTGGAATCATTTTATTTTTACCAGTTTGGCTAAAGAATAGCAAAGTAAACAAATTAGGAAACAAATCATCCTTAATCATTGGTTTCTCTCAGGCATTAGCGATACTCCCCGGCATTAGTCGTTCCGGAGCAACCATAACAACTGGGATCATGCTTGGTATATCACCTAAAATAGCCGCCGAATTCTCATTCCTGTTAGTCATTCCCGCGATCCTTGGTGGTACTATTCTAAAGATGAATGAGATTTCATTAATTCCACCTAATCAATTTGGAATCTACTTGGGTGGAATGATCGCCGCATTTATTGCTGGATTAATAGCAATTTTTTGTGTTTTAAATCTGATCAGCAAAGGGAAATTCGCTTACTTTGGATTTTATTGTCTTTTCGTAGGAACTACAGGGTTGATCTATTTCGCATCGCGTTAACAATACAATCTATTCTTCAACATGAAGTCATAGTAGGCACACAGTGGATTCCATTAACCAAACTTGCTCAACGATATGTTTTCTGATTTTCTTTGCATTAACAGGCAAAACATTATCGGTTTCAGATTACGCTGAAATACTACCCGCAACGGGATTTGATTTTCCAGTAGGAACTCCCAATGCTGAAGGCTATTACAAGGCTAGAGGGTTTTGGCCTAATGGGCACGTTGGAGAAGATTGGAATGGGAAAGGTGGAGGCAATACTGATCTTGGAGATCCTGTTTACGCAATAGGTGAAGGAATCGTGGTTCAATCTCGTGATGTTCGCCGAGGATGGGGAAACGTTATTATTATACGTCATGTTTTTATTGATAAAAATGGTGATGCCAAAGTGCTTGATTCACTATATGCACACCTTGATTCGAGAAACGTAGTACTGAACCAAATTGTCAAAAGAGGACAAAAAATTGCTACGATAGGAAATAATAGAGGCATGTACTTAGCTCATTTACATTTTGAAACTCGGAAAAACTTAGCAATAGGAATGCACAGAAGTAGCTTTTCTAAAACTTATTCAAATTACTATAGCCCGACTTCCTTTATTCGCTCTCACAAGCAATGTCCTACTACTAAAAAATCTTTCAAAGTCCCTATAAATACATTTGCACCTTACCCTGGGTCATATCCAAAAGGCAAAAAAGAACCGACCCCAACGATTATTGCAAAAGCTAGACCAAGTAATAAAGTCAATCCCATTAAAGCAATTTTAAATAAACCACTACAAAAAAAATCAACACACACGGTTACAGCTAAAAAGGAAAATACATCCAAATTAGATCCCAAATTAAAATCAATCATATCAAAGAATAATATTCAAAAACCACCCTCCACATTAGATCCTCCAAAGAAACAACTCGGATTGCTTGCTCGCCTAAGAGCACGTTATCCAAATACTAAGAGTGGAAACAGAAGAATTCAGCGAAATAGATTTTCACCGCGAAGACAGCGCTAAGTATGGATTAAATAATTTTACTTCTTTAATGATCGGAGAAGGTAAAACTCAAAGCTATCAACAAGAGCTTTCCAACTCGCTACAATTATATTATCAGACACACCCACAGTTCCCCATGTTTCATCTCCATCAGTTGAGACTATAAGAACACGAGTCTTAGCTGCTGTTCCAGTATGGCTGTCAATGATCCTAACTTTATAATCGCGCAATTTTATTTTCTTGATTCTTGGATAGAAAGGTTCCAAGGCTTTACGCAACGCGCCATCTAATGCATTTACCGGACCATCCCCTTCTGCTACCGTGTATGTCCGCTTATCATCAACCTCAAGTTTGACCGTTGCTTCACATGTCTCAAATTGAGTCTCGGGATGACGCCTAGTTGAGCAATGATATTCTTGTAACCTGAATAACGGATGATAGTCATCAATAGCCTTACGAACGAGCAACTCAAATGAACCTTCAGCTGCTTCAAACTCATAGCCATCTTTTTCCAGTTCCTTAAGTTGGGTTAAAATTTTTATAGCTGTTTCGCTCCCCTTTTCCAAATCGTGACCTAGTTCCTTTGCTTTCATTAAAACATTACTCTGTCCTGAAAGTTCAGAAATAAGAATAATTTGAGAATTGCCAATTGTCTCTGGCTCTATGTGCTCATAGCTACGCGACAACTTTTGCACAGCATTAACATGCATTCCTCCTTTATGAGAAAAAGCGGTTCTCCCTACATAAGGAGCTCGTTCATTGTGAGCATTATTACCTAAGTCATCTACAAAATGCGATATGTTAGTTAATTTTGATATCTCCGCCCTTACGCTAGCTCCCATCTTCAATTCTAAATTGGGTATCGCCGAAGTAAGATTACAATTACCGGTTCGCTCTCCATAACCATTAATGGTCCCCTGAACGTGAGAGACTCCAGCGGTAACTGCCGCAAGTGCATTAGCAACGCCCACTCCAGTATCATCATGTGTGTGAATTCCAAGAGGGACACTCAGCTTCTCAGAAACATCTGTGGTTATCTTGTGAATCTCATGCGGCATGGTACCTCCGTTAGTGTCACACAAAACAATAACATCAGCGCCTCCTTGCTCAGCTGCAATTATAGTATCTATTGCATGCTGAGGATCATCCTTATATCCATCAAAAAAATGTTCAGCATCATAAATAACCTCTCTTCCCTGTTCCTTTAAGTAATTTGCAGTATCACGAATCATGGACTGATTTTCTTCTGGAGTTGTCCTCAATACTTCAGTGACATGCAATTTCCAAGTCTTCCCAAAAAAAGTAATTACTGGAGTCTCAGCTTCCAACAAAGTTTTAATCTGAGGATCCATTTCAACACTTTTATCAGCCCTTCTAGTACTACCAAATGCAGCAATTTTTGCGTTTTTCCATTTCCTTTTACGTGCCTCAGAAAAGAAATCTACATCTTTAGGATTAGATCCTGGCCACCCTCCTTCGATGTAATCCACTCCAAAATCGTCGAGCCTTTCCGCGACTCGAAGCTTATCCAAAGAACTAAACGAAAGACCAAGACCCTGAGTTCCATCACGCAGAGTAGTATCATATATAACGATTGATTCAGGAATAGACATATTGAAATTTATTTATTTGGAAGATCTGATGTTCCAGATAGACGCTTTTGATGTAATTATTAAGATACAGAACCAATTCATCAGCGCCTAAGCGATGAAAATGGGGATAAGAGAAATTCGTATAGATTGCTGCATCTGTTTAGATATTAACTCCACACTTTTATTCTGACAAGTGGAAACAACTAATTAACATCAAGGTAAAAACATTAAGCGAATTCACTCATCTGATTTTTGCGCTCAAAACAAAACTTAAAATTTCAATCGATGCTCAGTCTCTATAGTTGTAATCATTAAAGTCTATCCCTTCTCTATCACAGCGTAGGCATTATGGTTGTGAATGGATTCAACGTTTTCCGCTTCTACTCGATACCATAGAATGCTCTGTAGATCATTAGACTTAATGGCAATATTTCGGACAAGATCCTCAACAAATACAGGATTATCATAAGCTTCTTCCGTTACATGCTTCTCATCAGATCTCTTCAAGAGACTATAAAGTTGTGAACTAGCACAAGATTCTACTAAGAATATTATATCCTCTATCCAAAGAGTCTCATTAGTGCGTACAGAATAGGTTACTGTTCCACGTTGATTGTGTGCGCCTCGTTCACTGATCACTTTAGAACAAGGACACAATGTCGTAACTGGAATTTTTACTATGATCTTAGAATCAGTTTCGTGTTCATTTGCAACGATTTTAAAATTCACCTCATAATCCATCAATCCTACGGCTCCACTTTGAGGTGATGATTTTTCAAGAAAGTAAGGAAACTTGATAGATACTTTCGATTGCTTAGCATTAAGACGCCTTAACAAATTCTGAGGAATCAAATCTAAATCATTAACACTTAGATTTATAGGTCGCTCATTTAAAACCTCAATGAATCGGCTCATGTGCGTACCTCTGCGTTCATGGGACAAATCAACTGCTAAAGAAAATTCAGCTATTGTATTTTGTTTTTCCGTAGATTTATCATGGATTTGTATTGGGTGTGAATAAGAACAAATCCCCACCCAATCAATTTTTATTCCTCTCTGATCAGATTCTGACTGAGTATCTATTAAATCCTCCATGAAACTAAATCTCAACCATTTATATCTTCAGATTCTCCATCTGAAATCTGCCTAAAGGTTAGCCAACTAAAAATCGCTCTGTTCAGCAAACAGTATCTTCGTACTGTAATAAATATATGTCTCAATATTAGAAAATTTATTTTAGCAGATTCAAAGCACGCGACCGTTTAATCTCTCTAGAAATCTTTCTGTGAATTTTTGCTGAAACGCCTGTAACTCTACGAGGTAGAATTTTCCCTGTATCAGTTGTAAAAAGCGTTAGAACCTCCGGATTTTTATGATCAATCTTCTCAACAGGTATATCTAGACGCCTCCGAGGCATCTTTCGATTTGCTCGTCGAAAATTATAGGCTCGCTGCTCAGTTTTAGGTTCCATGAGTTAACTATTAAAAGTGAAATGATTTATCGGAGCTCTCGATGAAGTGTTCTACGCTTGAGAAATGGATAATATTTAATTTTCTCTAATCTCCCTGGAGTTCTCAGACTTTTTTTATTCCTAGTAGTCACATACCTAGAAGGCGGCATATCGTTTTCACGTGCCTCAGTGCATTCCAAAATGATTATATCGCGAGCCATTATTTATGATTATTTGAGTTCGGGATGTTGAGTTTAGACTCTTTTTAGACGTTTTCAACCCCTGATGCATCATCCATAAGGCTTGAAACACCCCTGTCAGGAATCCTTCTTCCTCCTCGATGACCAGTTTCACGTTCAATTTGAGCCTGACAATCTACAGTATAACGAGCAAATGGAATCGCCTCAAGGCGAGCATGAATGATCTTTTTCTTAGACATTTCACAGATTCCGTATGTTCCGTAGTTAATACGTTTCAGAGCTTCTTCGATTTCATGCAACGCATCTTGCTCTTGCGACAATAGGTTCAATGCAAAATCGCGATCATATGCATCACTTCCTGCATCAGCCTGATGCATTCCGAACGCAGATGCATCACCTCCATCAGAATCTGATCTCAAGTTGTCCTTAGCCACACCAGCCATTGCATCCAAGAGCGAATCACGTAAATCTAGGAGCTTTTGCTGTTGCTTCTTTTCAAAATTAGTAAGCTTTGAAGATTTTCTTAACTTTGGTCGAACTGGAATCGGAGGGAAATCCTCCTCTTCTTCCTTTTTCTTTGCCGTGGTCTTTTTCTTTGCAGGCGCCTTTTCCTTTACAGGGATCTTTTTCTTTGCGATGACCTTTGTCTTTGCAGGTGCTTTTTTCTTTACAGGGACCTTTTTCTTTACAGGGACCTTTTTCTTTACAGGGACCTTTTTCTTTGCCGG
>JABSSR010000388.1 GCA_013213965.1 Verrucomicrobiales bacterium
CATGGCAAATTCATTTACAATCCAGAACCAGAACTCTGGGGCAACAAATCAAGGATCTGGCCTGACGAATTTCAATGGAACGTTCTCGAAGAGGACATATTGAAAGAGAAAACAAACAGGCTCTCCACACTCATTGAGGAAACTGAAGTTAAAGAGAAAGTCACCACTAAATTGAAGTCATTTCTTTCATGGATCATTGAAACTAAACCTGGCAATCCAGTACCAAGAATCCACGAAACAATTCACAAAAATTTCCTAGAAGGATTTAAGGATATCAAATCAGGAAATGCTCAAATTAATGTAGAAAGAAACAAATTTGAAATATCCGGCGAACTGGCTGAGCTCTTCTCGGACGTCATTTCTCACATGATTGGACTGCAATTAGAAACTCACCTGATGAGAACACGGGGCCTATGGAAAGTACTTCAATCCTACGAAGATGAATATGGGGGAAATGTAAGACAAAAAGGGCGACTGACCTTTTCTGACTTTCCTTACTTCTTATCAAAGAACAATTGGTCGACCTCCAACATGATCGACGTGCTGGAATACAGGATAGACGCCAAATATGACCACTGGCTCCTTGACGAATTTCAGGACACGAGTCGGGAACAATGGAACGCCATCGAAAATCTTATTGATGAATGTGCCATGGACTCTGAATCCGGGAGGAGTGTATTCATAGTTGGAGACATTAAACAATCCATCTACGCGTGGAGAGGTGGAGACACTAAAATTTTCAAGGAGCAGAGAGAAAAGTACAGAAATTTGGGCCCCGAGAGATTCAAAGAAACTCATCTGGATGAATCACGGCGCTCTTCTCAACCTGTGATCACAACAGTAAACTCAATCTTTGGAAGCAAGGACAAACTCCATAACATCTTCCCCTCCATTGAAGGCCGATGGGAATATGAAGAACATACGACAGTCCATAAAAATAGACCCGGCTTCACATCATGGACATGCGCTGAAAAGACGGACAGATATGAAAAGCTCAATGCAAAACTTGAACTGACCGCAGAAATAATCAGAAAAATCAATCCATCTGAAAATAAACTTAACATCGGAGTCCTCGTTCAGAAAAATAAAACAGGTAGCCAAATAACAGACTATTTAAGACAACACACCGGATTAAAAGTAACTAACGATACAAAGATATGTATCACTAAAGACAATGCTATCGGGGTCGCTCTTCTTTCAATTTTCCGTCTATCGGCCCACCCCGGAGATGAATTCTCATGGGGGCACGTAATGATGTCCCCTTTCAGGAAAATGATAGAGGCCGAATATCCTAGTATTGAAAAGTTAGGAAGTTTCGTGAGGTCATCGGTCTGGAAAGATCAATTCACTGAGACACTAAGAAAATTAGTTTCCTCATTAGGAATTCAACTCGATCAATTTAACACGATGAGAGTGGATCAACTGCTTAAAGCCGCATCAATATTCGACAAGCGAGGGAGCCGATCAATCGACGCATTTGTAAGGTTCATGGAAAATTACACATTACGTGAAACGGGACAGCCTGGAACCGTTCAGGTAATGACTATACATCAGTCCAAGGGGATCACCTTCGACTCCGTAATTTTACCGGAGTTAGAGGGCAATACATTTTCAAGCATGAATCTAGGAACTGAGATAAAATATAATGCCACTCATGATCCTCAATGGATACTGAATATGCCAAACAAACGGTACATCGAAATTGACCCTCAATTAAATCGATACAATACCGACAAGGTTGCCAATGATACTTACGAGCAAATCTGCAAATTCTATGTGGCATTAACGAGAGCCAAATACGCTAATTACCTAATCACTGAAGAATCTGAAATAACTTCAAAAAGTGATAATTTCGTAAGCCTTCTTTCTGATACAATTAAATCAGAGGATCTCAATAACGGCACACTCTATTCTTGTGGAGATTCCGAATGGTACGAAAAAATTAAACCAAAAAAAGAAAGCGTTCTGAAAATTATAGAGACCCTGCCATTACCTTCAGAAAATTTACGTAGAGAAAAAAACACTCAATCCGCAACTGAAGAGGTTTCTGAAAAGTTAACCTCAAAAGACATATTCGGTCCGGGCACTGACC
>JABSSR010000389.1 GCA_013213965.1 Verrucomicrobiales bacterium
CAGTGTTCCGCTCCCTAACTCGTTCAATGCTGAGCGCAGTATCATAAAGAGCACACATAGCAAGGTCCCCATTATAGAAATTAGAAGCTGAACCCTCAGTCCCGTAAGCGCCCAGACGCAGATCAGTGTTCCCTGGCCTGACAACTCCGACAAAAGGAAATTCCGCGACCAGCGAACCATTAATATAAATCCTTTTCATTTTACCATCCCAGGTTCCCACGACGTGCTGCCACAAATTAGCTTTAATTAGACCAGGGGCCGTTCGATGAATTGCTGCATTTTCAAATTCACCGCCGGAACCCGTCAGAAATTCGATATGACCGTTCTGAAGAAATAGCCCGATTCCGGCGTTCCCGGGATAATCGTGCTGAGTAATGAGTCCCTGCCATCCGCTCAGGTTAAAGGGACGGATCCAGCATTCCATAGTGAGTTGCGACAGTCGTCTATTCGAGGGCAAACCTTTAGGCACATGAACATAGGAACCGGGATGAATGGGCTGCGAATGCGGCTCCTTGACACTGAAAGTTTTCAGTACCGGATCGTTGTCCCGGCCCTCAGGATCCTTCCCAAGCTCAACGATGCTCAACTCATAAGGGACACTGCTACTGACACGGAACTCAATTTCCTCTCCGGCAGCGATGCTCTTTTGCGCGTACGCATGAAGGCCCGGCAAATCGACAGGGATGTGCGGTGGAATTGTTTCCTGATTTCCCTTCTTCTGATTACCTGAGATCAGATCACTGGATAACTTTGCAGATTTTAAATATGCCACCATGTCCGCAATTTCCTGAGGCTTAAAAAGCTCATCAAATACCTTTGGCATCAAAGAATCGTACGAATATTTGGCGGATTTTATTTCCTTGATCGGCACGCTCACTTCGGCTCCCGGTGCAGAGGACAGCACTATTTTATCATGACTGTCCCTCAGTATTAATCCCCCAATCTCTGCGTCCCCGGCACTGATCAGGATCCTCTCGTAGTACCGGGCAATTGAAGAACTGGGATAAATGATCGCTTCCAATAAATCTTCTTCACTTCGTATGGATCCGATGCCCGTAAGATCGGGACCGAAATTGACCCCCTCGTTACCCATGACATGACAGGTGAGGCAAAGGGACCTGGCCGTATTTTTAAATAGGGCCTTTCCTTTATCAGCGTCTCCACCCGGCAGGAGTGCCGCCAGCTCTTTTAAGCGTTTACTTTGGCTGGCGATTTTTCCGGGGTTCGCGTCTGGCGCATCTGCCATTTTAATGTCAGGCATGGCATGAGGTGAAGGGGCCCCATCATCGACTCGAATCATGGTCCGGACCTGGTCTGCAATCTGATTGCGGATCGGTAAATTATCAGTCTCCCCTATTTCATAAAGAGCATAAGTGACTGCATGTTTCAGAAATTTATCGGCTCCTTTTGAACCTGCTTCTATGAGAGGCTTGAGTGCCTTAACGTTCCCTATCCTTCCAAGTGCCATGGATGAGAGACGAACGAGGTGCGGATCCTCGGATCCAAGAAAATCAATGAGCCTATCAACTGGTACCGGGTCACGCCACAATCCAATACTCTGAATCGCAGCCGCCCTGACCTCGGACCTGTCATCATTCAAAAAGTCTCGGACCGCCTTTCGTGCCTCATTGCCTGAAATCCTATGAAGGGTCCATAGGGCAGGTAAATGTGCATCTGACGCTTTCAAATGTTCAATATTTTCTTCCCTGGCCAGAACTTTCATTGATCGCTGAACTACGTGAGGCCGTTCATCATTGAGCCATTTGATCTCAGGGTTTTGCCAGTCCAGTTTTATTCCCCGGGGATCATTGAGTTTCGGTGATCCTTTCTTTTTGATCCGGTAAATGGCACCCAGAACATGCGGTTTAGCAACTTTTGAAGTCGGGCAGCAAATCATGTACCAGCTGCCCGTGTCAGCGACGAGCAGACTCCCGTCAGCATCCTCAATCACATCGGTCGGATGAAAATCGTTCTGGTCACTCTCAAGGAAACTCTCATTAGTTGAAGTGTAACTTGATCCGCTCGTGGCCAGTCGGTGCCTCGATATGCGGCGAAGGTTAAAATTCGAACAGAGAAGGTCTCCCCGGAGCCCAAGATAATCACTCTTCGGCATCACGATTCCTGACGGAGCGGCCGGACCCATTTGGGAGAGGATCGGCAATAAGCCTCCAGTACTTGGGTGCGGAGAAAGGACCCTGTCATTTTTCTTTCCATACATTCCCCCATAAACCGCATGAATAATACCGTCCCGTTTCCCGGGCCCTGAAAGATCAAAGAAGGTGCCACTTAAAAAACACTCACCACTTTCACTGAAAGCGAGTCCGACCGGATTATCCATCCCACCGGTCATCACGACATCGAGGTCAGTCCCGTCAGGCCTGGCGCGGTAGATGTGGGCAGCACTCGATTTGAATGTTTTGCCATTTCCCAACACATGTGTCTGAGGGTCAAAGGCTCCCTTGCACCAGTAAAAATAGCCATCCACTCCCAAGTAGGGACCATGCATATCATTGCCGCAGCCCCCGATCGAACCGCCGTTGAACCAACTGCTCCTCTCGTCCGCCACGTGGTCCCCGTCCGTGTCACGGAACTTCCAGATGTGAGGAGGAGCACCAACGTAAACGGCCCCGTCATGAACGAGGATCCCTTCCGGGAAAGGTATCTTATCCGCAAACAGAGTCGATTCATCAAAGGTCCCGTCCCCGTCCTTGTCCACTAATCTTAAGATGCGGTGACTCGGGTCCTTGAGCTGGGCCGGAGCCTTATCGGTATTCCCTGAACTGTCCGTTACGTAAAGCACACCATTTTCATCAAAGCTCATATGTATGGGCCTTTGTACCAGGGGCGGCGCTGCGACCTGCTCCAATGAATAGCCGTCAGAAAGAGTAAAGGTATGAGGCGGATATGATATTTTCTCCCCCTTACCTACTTCCCCAATGATCAGGAAGAGATGAATGCATAAAAGTTTCTGAGCGATTGATGAGATCATTTACCCGGCCTTGATTTGATCTCCTTGCTCCAGGATTCCCACAAATTTGCCAGCTCCATCGTCTTCTGAGGTTTATCCTTTGCCAGATCATTCATCTCGGACGGGTCCGCTTTCAGATCATAAAGCTCCCATGGGGATTTTCCCTGTCGGACCACTTTCAGGTCCCCCTGCCGCACCGCATTGGCTCTTCCAAAGTGCCAGTATATTTCCTTGTGCGGCTCTCTTTTCTTTCCTTTGAAAATAGACAAAAGTGATTTACCGATCGGCGATTTGGTTTTATTGCCGTTTATCTGATTCGGATACTTGGCTCCGGTAACATCTCTGAAAGTGGCTGATATATCAATGATGTGGCCGACCTGATCCGTCATGCCCGGTTCAATGACTCCCGGCCAATGAGCAATGAACGGGGTCCTTGTGCCGCCCTCATAATCAGTCGACTTGAATCTCCTGTAGGGAGTGTTACTGGCATTTGCCCAACCAACCGAGACGGTTCGATAACTTTCAAC
>JABSSR010000039.1 GCA_013213965.1 Verrucomicrobiales bacterium
TACGAAAGCACCGTCCCCCCCTTACTATCGGCCTTACCAACAATGACCTGAAACTGACCACGTGAGGACACACCTAAAAAGACAGGCCAATGAGGCTCATCCTTCTTGTTACTAATATAATTACTCCATCGCCCCTCAGCCCGTTCTCTTAAATCCAAAGAATCATAGGCAGCAAACCCAAGATCAGTTTGAAATATAATCCTCAGGAGGGCCCCCGATTCGTGCCTGACACGAACATCATCAGAAGAGAGCAGACCAAGGAGAATTTTTGCGGCTCCTTTCCTTCCAGCAGCTGACCGTCCTCTCGCATTTGCCAGAATTAAAACATCGTCTTGATTAGAAATGTCAGGTTCTGAAATCTTGTCCATGCCCAGGTACCCAAGGACAAAGGCACAAATTTCTCTGACGGCTTGAGAGTTATTAGATAATCCCTCCTTTAGTAGATCACGGTCCTGTTCTACTGATACTTTTGCCGCTGCAATTTCCAAGGCTCTCATTAATTCCCAATATGTCTCAGGGTCAAAAGTCGAGGAAAGAATCATCAGGGACTCTATAGAACCTGGAGAAGAATTTTCACCGGATCGCACCGATGCATGGTACAACGCATCAATGATCCTCTTCTTGATCCTGATATTTAAAATACCCTGAACACGGCGCGCCATTTCGATTGTGCTATCCTTTCTGGATTCACTGAGCATATGCCCAATGGGTGCCTCAATCATGGCAAGTTTCTTCGAAGCCTCGTTCCTCTTGCGAAAATCATCATTGTCCAGATCAGCAATCAGATTCAGGGCCTCCTCTAATTGATCCGAATCAAGGAACAGTCCCTTGATCCTGTCCTTATAATCCTCTGACAGGGGATCGAAGCCAATATCTCTTAGAATTGAATCACCAGGACCCAATGAAAGATCTTCCTTAGACTTTCCTTTGGGAACATCTTGGGCCGGTTCAACTGCAGCCTCAACTCCACCAACCACTTCAACTGCTGCGGGACCAGGAGGAGGAACGGCCGAGGCTTCTAATGATGCCATTAATATCATTATCAGGAACTGGCATCTCAGAATTCGCATCACTTTAACTTAATAGCACGAGGCTAATACATTCCACTTAACGTCGCAAGCATTGCCGAATAACTCGTCCCTAACGGTATCCCTTGGACTGGAAATTCAAGGAATTAAGGTCAATCCAAACCTATTCAGCGGAAGACGTCGCTTTTCTGACCTTACTGATCAAGCTTTTAACTGTTGGGCTTGGCTTTGCCCCATCCCCTATCCACTTATCGACCTTTTCAAGGTCGATATTTGTGTCCCCATCCTGCATAGGGTTATAGTTTCCAACCATTTCAATAAAACGGCCATCGCGTGGAGCTCGCGAATCCGCGACGACTACCCTATAATATGGGCGGCCCTTAGCACCTTCTCTTCTCAAACGTATGACGACAGCCATGATTTAATTAATTTGTCCCAGAAATGCCATTTGTCCGCACTTTTATTGGGAGGGCGCTACATTTGACCCTTTTTTCCGAATTGCCAAGGACTTTTTCAACTACTTTTGAGTATTAAAACTTCATGCCTTTTGGGAAATCCCCACCAAGGCCTCCCATATCCATGCCTCCAGCGCCAAACTGTGAAAGCATTTTTTTCATTTTTCCCTTACTTCTCATCATTTTACGCATCTGTCCGAACTGTCTTAGGAACTGATTGACCTGAGTAATACTGTTACCACTTCCCTTAGCGATCCTGAGTCTGCGCTTACCGTTAAGGATCTCAGGTTTTTCCCTCTCTACCGGAGTCATTGACAAAACAATGGCTTCTACCTTTTTCAGTTTTCCTTCGTCCATTGCACCAGCCAAGCCTTTCAATTTCCCTGCCCCCGGTATCATTCCCAAAATTCCCTCAAGCGGTCCCATCTTCTGCATCATCTTCATTTGAGCGAGAAAATCATTGAAATCAAAGGTGGCCTTTTTCATGCGATTGGCAATCCGCACGGCCTCTTCTTCGTCAATTACCTCTACCGCTTTTTCAACTAATCCAACAACATCACCCATTCCAAGAATGCGTTCCGCCATCCTCGATGGAACGAAAGCATCAAAGTTCTCAAGCTTTTCCCCCTCACCTATGTACTTGATAGGCTTTCCTGTCACCGAACGCATCGATAGAGCGGCTCCCCCTCTCGCGTCACCATCCAGTTTAGTCAGTACGATCCCGGTCAAACCAACTGCCTCATTGAAATGAGTGGCTACACTAACTGATTGTTGACCTGTCGCGGCATCTGCAACGAGGAGAGTCTCTTTAGGTTTCAGATAATCACATAGGTCCTTCAGTTCCTGAACAAGTTCCTGATCAATCTCTTGCCTCCCTGCTGTATCAAATATTAACACATTCCCTGATTGTGCCTCGGCCCAGGAAAGAGCCTTTTTAGCCACTTTGACCACGTCCTTCTCGCCTGGATCAGCCCTGTAAACCGGAACATCAATTTCTTTTGCTAGTGTCGCTAACTGCTCGACAGCAGCTGGCCGGTACAGGTCACACGCAACAAGAATAGGCTTCTTCCCCTCTTTCTTTAAGCGCAGTGCCAACTTACCTGAAGTCGTTGTCTTACCGGCACCGTTAAGACCACACATCACGATCCTGGAAGGTGGGTTGAGGTCAAGTGGTGCGGCATCACCACCTAAAAGATCAATGAGAGCATCCTGGAAGACTTTAACGATCTGCTGGCCCGGGGTAATGCTCTTTAAAACTTTATCACCAAGAGCCTCCTCTTTGACTGTTGCTATGAATTTTTTAGCGACACCAAAATCAACGTCCGCCTCCAGCAATGCCATGCGAATTTCACGCATGGCATCTGATACATTCTTCTCAGAAATTTTCCCCTGCCCTTTGAGCTTCTTAAAGACATTATCTAACCCGTCTGATAGTTGAGAAAACATTGGTACTAGTTTGGATCCTTTGTCTGCATATGCAAGGCCCGGAAAATTATAAGTTCATCCGTGTTATATTTATTTCTTGGATCTCTTTTTCTTCTGACTAATTCCCAGATCAGCCGCGGCCTTTCTGATAACATTGCTAATATAATTTTCTCCGTAAGCGCCAATACTCGCCGAGTCGCCCACCCTTGCTATTCGAACGACCACCTCACGGGCACTCTCATCCATATGATCAAGCACATTCATTGCCCTCAGCCGTGAAAAAGGATTCTTTTCAGACAAGATTGCCTCAAGCGTAGAAGCTGCAGTCTTAACTTCTCCCATCATAAAAAGAGCCTGTGAGGCAGCGCTTCTCACATCAGCACAGGAATCCTTGCAGAGCCCAACGAGGTCAGATTTTGCTGATGCTGCATCCTTGCCCAATATGATGCATCCGGTAGCCCCCCAATAACGAATAGCAGAGTCCTTGTCTTTCATCATTGATTGGAGCTCACCCAAAGAAGAGCGGGTCGCGGTGGTCGCCTTCTCAGCCGCCGCTTTAATCTTTGCTAGGGGATATTTTTTCTTGTCTCTGCCTAATTCATAAGGCGTTAAATCACCGCACCGGTCATGCATTTCCCCCTCAGGTAAAAATCCCAAGTCTCCAATCTCAAATTGCCATCTGTTCAACTCTTCAGCAAGACGGTCCCTGTGCTCAGCATGGGCATCACTCTGAGCCAAATTGTTCACCTCGTGCGGGTCATTCTTGGTATCATAAAATTCAATGGCAGGCTTCGTCCTCCAGAAAGCGCTCTGTACATCGTTAAGCTTTCCAGCATCGAACATGTCTTTCCAGATTCTGGTCGTATCTGTCTGGAACATATAAGCGATGAACTGGCCATATATTTGGTGCGGATTATAATTTCTTATGTATTTGTAACGTTCATCTCTGACGGCCCTAACCATATCATAGCGCTCATCCATTCTTCCCCTGAAAGCATGAATATATTTTCTCGGCTCATCAGAAAATTTTCCTAGAAATGCCTTCCCATGCATATGCTTTGGAGGGTCAATTCCCGCAAGACTCATGGCCGTAGGCCCAAGGTCAACGAAGCTGACCAGCCTGTCAGTCATCTTGCCTGGAGTCACCTCCCTAAGATTCTTCCACTTGTCAGGAATTCTCACGAGTAACGGAATATGAATTCCTGAATCCCAAAGCCACCGCTTGTGCCTCGGCATTCCTGACCCATGATCCCCATAATAAAAAACAATAGTATCATCTGCCAGTCCGGCCCTCTCTAACTCATTTAAGTTCTTTGCAACGAGAGCATCAAGCTTCGTTATGTTTGCATGATACTGTGCCCAGTCCCGTTTCGTCTCGGGAATGTCAGGATGATAAGGCGGGACCGGCGCATCCTTAATTACATGGTGAGGAAATGACTTTTCTCTCAACCGGATCTTGCTCTCATGTGAAATAGTATAATTAAAAATAGCAAAGAACGGTTTCCCATTCGGCGCATTTTCCCAGTGAGCCTTTCTTCCAGATTCATCCCAGGCTCCTGAAGGTTCAATGAGGTTATAATCTTTCTTTGAATTATTCGTACAGTAATAGCCGGCCCCACGAAGATAATGTGAATAAAACTTTATACCTTCGGGCAAGGCAGCTCTGCTACGCATGTGCTGACTGCCAAGGGCAGGAGGATACATACCGGTAATAATCGTTGACCGTGCCGGGGCACAGACTCCGGCAGTCGCAAAGGCACGGGTATAAATTGAGCTCTGCTTCGCCAATGCATCCAGCGCAGGAGTATGGGCATACTCAAATCCGTATGAACCCAGGTCAGGCCCATTGTCCTCACTGGTAATCCAAAGAATGTTAGGCCTCTCAGCAGCGATTGTACTGGAAAGGCGAAGTATAAAAATAAACAACAGCAATAATGTAAATTTCACAAATCAATAGTAGTGCAAACCGCTCCGTTGTCGATTTAAGAGAACCGAAAAAACTCAAGCCACCCAAAGGACTTTCTTGATAAGAAACTCCATTAACATTCCGTAAATTTCAGATTGAAGTGTGGCCATCCACTTTTCAGGATTAGGATCCATGTCCAACACACCATCCTCATCAGGCAAATTGTATCTATAATGAATAACGAGCCGGGCCTGATTCAGTGCGCTGCACCAATGATCTGCATGCGCCGTCGGAATATTAAATTCATAATAATTAACTTCCTCGTCCTTCGTCATCTTTGCCTTGCCCAGATCATCAGCAACGATTTTCAGTGAGTCTCTAAACTCAACGCGAAGCTCAGGCTCTATGTATTCCTTCCAGTCTGAATCAGCTGAAGATTTTTTTTCTTTATCAAGATCTGATCCTGGGGCAATTGGTGAAGGAAAGAGCCTACTGCTCGCCTCTTCACAGCCCGTAGAGTCAGCGGACTCAGGGAACCGGATAAGCATTAAATGTTCAAGCTCAGAGACCTTGAATAAGGTCCATGTACTATCATCATTATTGATCAGCTCCATCGCATGAGAAACTAATCGATGGGTTCCATGACTGCGTACAGCTGGTGAGTCTGCAACTGCTGGACGTAAAGCTCAGCCTTTTCCCGTTCCCCCGTCCAAACAATGGCACTGCCTTCAAAATGAACTTTCAACATCAGTTCAGTGGCCTTCTCTTCTGAATAACCAAAAATCCTCCTAAGAACAAGAGTCACAAAACTCATAAGGTTGACCGGATCATTAAGGATCATCACTTGCCATGGCTGAGTGAGCTGATCCAACACTTCGGCCTCTGCTACAGGGGAAGTTTCAATTTCAACATTGGATCCTTCGATTAACACATTTACAAATTTTTATGCTACTATTTGAGAGTTGCTAAAGTGCTTGGCAAGAACTTTTCTTATCTGTTCCGAGCATTGCTGCGACTCAGTAACGAAGAGCTTCTCGCATTCAGAAATATTCTCAAGCGGAAATCTTCGCCGATTTTTACCAGCCATCCATTCCATAAAAGCATAGGAAATAATCCCATTTAAGAGAGGTATATTAAAACCTGATGAATTAACCGCAAAAGCCGCCGTAAAACTACACTTTGAGGCACTTTCCTGCAAACGCAGCAGAAAACGCATGCCCCTTGCCCCTTCCCTGGCAGCAAAAACGATCTCAGAACCCGCGCTCAGGCGATCAGATAATTCTTCGGGCAAATGATCCAGAAACTTCTCATCCTCTGCTATAACGCTTTTTAGTAATTCCTGAGAAACTAGTTGGTTTATATGAATAAAATGAGGGACTAAAGTATCTAAAAAAATACCATTGAAAAAATCGCCCCAGCTGATCTCATCTTCATTAAATGTGAGGGCCGCTTCGGGGCAAATACCAATTCGAGAGTGCCTGATCGCCCTCAGGATCTCTTGCCCTTCTCCTGACTCATCATTATAAATTCTGCTTTTTTCCACTTAAATTTAACCGGTTTAATAGAATAAATCGTTACTGGGTAATAATTACCAAGCAGTCGAACAAAGCCCAATCCCTAAAAGCTCGCAATCATTATCACCAAACCTCAGCAAGAATCTTTTCCTGCAACTTAGTGATTTGATTAGATTCCTCGCTCGTCCCGTCACGATAACCGGCCAAATGAAGCATCCCGTGAATAATATAAAGTACCAGTTCCTTCTCTACTGACACTTCCATCTCATTAGATTGTCTTAACGCGGTTTCTGCACTGGATATAATTTCCCCATAATCGAAAGTAATCACATCAGTTGGGCTCGGGTCATCCATGAATTCCTCGTGAACTTTTGTGATGTCATCATCCGAAACAATACTCGCTTCCAGAGAATCAATTCCAGTCAAGGGTGAGTCCGTCACGGCCTCGCTTAGACATAAAGGTAAAGCTAATTGCGAACGGTTACGAACAAGTTCCAGATCAAAAGACACTGCTTCTTGTGCATCATGAATTTCAATTTGAATCCCCTCCTCAGTTCTCTTCATCAGACCACGGTACCACTTTTAGTGGGACCTGACACCTGGGAACTTTTCTTTGCGTTCCCGTTCCCATTCTGAGCAGTCCTACTCTTGTTCTTTTCCTTGCCCTTCCTTGAAGCGTTACTCTCGATTTCAGACTCGTCCTTTGGATAAGTTATACGATTATGAAACATACTTCTCAGAGTGGACTTAAAACTCTCACCCATAACAGTTATCTCCCGCAAAGTCAGATCACAATCCTTGAGCTGACCTTCAATGATTCGATTGTTTATAATCTCGTCAACTAGCTGGGTGATCTTTCCTGGTGTCGGCTTCTGCAGGGTCCTTGATGCACTTTCAATGGCATCAGCCAGACTAATGATCCCGCTCTCTTTGAACTGAGGCAATGGACCAGGATATCTGAAATTCTTTTCCGAAACTTCAGGGATATCATCCTCATTGGCCTCACCGTTTTCAACTCTGTCCCTCACCTCCTGCTGCTGGTCGATGGCCCGCCGATAAAAGAATGAAACCATGGAAGTGCCATGATGCTGTTCTATGACATCAACGATCTGCGTATTTAATCGCTTCTTTAAAGCCATATCAACCCCTTCCTTAACATGAGCTGTGATAACGAGGGCTGACATTGTGGGAGTCAATTCATCATGCGGATTGTCCCCATTACTTATATTTTCTATGAAATATTCAGGCTTATGTAACTTCCCAATGTCATGGAAATATGAGCATACCCTGCACTTCATGGAATTTGCCCCAATCGATTCGGCCGCGGCTTCAGACAAGTTAGCAACGATCAGGCTATGGTGATAAGTGCCTGGTGCCTCAATGGTCATCTTCTTTAAGAGTGGATGATTGAGATCAGCAAGTTCTATCCATGAAATATCCGTCGTGATTCGGAACAGTGTCTCAATGACAGGTAAAATAGCGCCTACCACGGACACAGTGACCACGCCTCCCAGGACCGCCACGGCACAACCGAATCCGAAAGCCTTCCAATCCATGACCCCGTCAATTCTACCTCCGATAAAATTGAAAATGTATCCGAATATTAACATCATTACCCCTATGATAAAACCGGCACGGATCAGCCCGCTCCGTTTACGGACACTGTCAGTTAATAAAACACATATGAACCCGACCATGAGGTTTGCCACGAGAATAAGAAGGGAAAGATCAGTATCGACCAGAAGAGCTCCCCAGATCGAACATAAGATAGTAACAAAGAGTGCCTGAGCTCTGCCCAGAAGAATTGAAATGGAAAAAGGGGCGAAAGCCAACGGGGCCAAGAGAAAACCGAATTTTTCACCACTCAGGCCCAAAACACTATCACCGATCGGTAACCCAAAGACTATCCGGACCAGCGACAAGTGAATGAACATCAGTGAAAAAATTAAGACGATCCTCCCGTTACGGTTAAAGCTCCTTGGATGATTTATATAAAAATGTAAGACACCCGCAATGAGCGTTACCTCGGCAAGGAACACGGCCCCCCAAGAACTCAATAATTCTCCGCGCTCGACCGGAGCCCCTAGAATGAGAATACCGAGGACCAAAGCAAATAATAAATAAGAAACACCGCCAACAATTAAGCTGTCACTGAGCTTATCTATCCACTCATGCTCACTGTGCTTGCGGCGTGTCTTTTCCGACATCAGCCCGCGTCGCTTTAATTGGAGTCTGTTGAGTGCCTTGATCATGAATTAAAACTTTCCCAGGGAAGAAATAAAACGAGCCAGAATAGTACGGCTCAGGGAATTGAAACAAATAACTTAAATTTGTTAGCTTGGAAGAAATTAGTGTTCTTTTAGCATTTCAGAGCCATGCCCAGGTAAACTCTGAGAATGGATAATTTATGAAGGTGTTAACGTTAAAACTATCATTAGGAAGAGATAAAATCAATGCCTCTCAAACTCTGTAAAAAAGGTAGATTAATGAATTTTAATCGGTTTTAGATGAGCTTTCCCTCGCCTCGGCATAAGCTCCTATAATTGAAGCGACGACCCTGTGCCGGACCACATCACAACGTTCGAACTTAACAAAATCGACCCCTTCAACTTCTGAAGACAGCGCTCCGATAGCTTCATCGAGGCCCGAACGAACGCCCCTCTTCAGATCAGTCTGGGACGGGTCCCCTGTAACCACGCACCTCGAATCTTCCCCTAACCGAGTAAGAAACATGAACATCTGCTCAGTGGTCGTGTTCTGAGCCTCATCTAATATTATTACCGCATTGTTAATGGTTCGACCCCGCATATAAGCAAGCGGAGCTATTTCGATCTGCCCCCTTTCTATCATTCGATTAACCTCATCAGGATCAACCATGTCATATAAAGCATCATAGAGAGGACGAAGGTAAGGAAGTATTTTTTCAGTAAGGTCACCTGGTAAAAATCCCAAAGCCTCACCAGCCTCAACGGCAGGACGGGTAAGAACTAATCTTCCCACTTTTTTTTCCTTAAAAGCATTAATTGCTGAGGCTACCGCCAAGTAAGTCTTCCCGGTACCTGCCGGGCCAATGCCAAAGACCACGTCGTTCCTGTCCATCGACCTGAGATAGGAAAGTTGCGTTCTTGTCCTCGGCACGACCTCGGGACGGCCCTTTCCTCCAAGGATCCTGTAACCCAGTAAATCAGATACCAAACACTGATCATCAGATTTCGCCGCATCAAGTGCAAACTGGAATGATTTTAATTTTATTTCTGCTCCGTCCCGCCTGGCAGATTCAAGATCTTTTATGGTCGCGACAGCCTTTGACACTGCATCCTCATCTCCGGTGAACTTGATCCAAGCGTCACGGGTCGTGACTTTTACACCGAAATCAGATTCGATCTTTTTTGCAAGATCAATGTCTCCTGCAAACAATGACAGGAGAAAATGAGCGTTTTCAAACTCGAGAGTCTGTTCAACCATAAATATTTTTTCTCTTATTCTCCAAAAAACCAGTAATCACTAGGAGCAGACAATCGTCAAATCAAACCTTTCAGATCTTAAATATCTTGTTAAACACCAAAAAAAAACTCTATTCTCTGTGACGTCTTCGTAAAAACATTAAATGATGTTTTATATTGAAGAGCCAAATTAGAAAAAATGCAGAAAACTCGCGTCCTAGGAATCATACCTGCTCGTTGGGCTTCAACGAGATTTCCCGGAAAGCCGCTTCATCCCATCGCAGGCAAGCCATTAATTCAACTTGTCTGGGATCAATGCAATAAAACCCATTGTTTAGATGAGATCCTCATCGCAACGGATGATGCAAGGATAGCGGAAAGTGCGGAATCTTTCGGTGCAAAGGTCGTCATGACTTCGAATGATCACGTTTCCGGCACTGACAGGATAGCGGAAGCGGCTCAAACAGATCAGGATTGTACTCATATCATCAATATTCAGGGGGATGAACCCCTGATCGATCCGGGCCTAATTGATCAATTAGCAGAAAAGATATCAAATGACTCCACAATTTGCATGATTACTGCTGCAGTCCTTGGGATAAATAATTTGGATCTTGCAAATTCTAACGTAGTGAAGACAGTAATAAATAAGGAAAATAATGCCATTTACTTTTCGCGAAGCGTGATACCTCACCAGAACAGCGAAAGCCCGGCAGCTCCTTGCTACCGGCACAAAGGAATATACGGATACACTAAAGACTTTCTTCTAAAGTTTGTCCGGTGGGAACCTTCTCCCCTAGAACTTGCCGAAAGACTCGAACAATTACGGGCCATCGAGAACGGTGCAAGCATCCATGTCATTATAACAGATGATAATTCGATTGGTGTAGACACACCTGAACAAGCAATTATGGTCGAACAACAAATCCTAGCCAACACATAATATAGTCTCTTTATAACATTCCGCTACTGACCATGAAGAAAACCAAATTTATTTTCGTTACTGGAGGAGTTGTCAGCTCTCTTGGGAAGGGCCTAGCAGCGGCTTCGCTTGGCACACTCCTGGAAAAACGAGGGCACAAGGTTCTGTTACAAAAGTTTGATCCGTATCTGAATGTCGACCCCGGAACGATGAGCCCCTTTCAGCACGGAGAAGTTTACGTGCTCGATGATGGCGCAGAAACTGATCTTGATCTCGGCCACTATGAAAGGTTCACCAGCGGAATACTTTCAAAACTCAATAACCTGACCTCTGGTCAGGTCTATGAAACCGTCATCAAGAAAGAACGAAAAGGTGACTATCTAGGAAAAACCGTTCAGGTCATCCCTCATGTGACAAACGAGATCAAGGGGCGGATCTATGAAGTGGAAAATAAAATGGATGCGGACGTCATCATTACCGAGATCGGCGGAACGGTCGGTGACATTGAGGGGCTCCCTTTCCTTGAAGCTCTGCGACAATTCGTTCAGGAGGTCGGTCCGGACAACGCACTGTTCATTCATGTTACCCTGGTCCCATACATCAGCGCCGCCGGTGAGCTGAAAACAAAACCTACCCAGCAAAGTATTGCAAAGCTCAGGGAAATCGGTATCCAGCCTCAAGTCGTCCTTTGCAGAAGCGAGTTCCCTATTGAGGACGAGGTCAGGGAAAAAATTTCAATGTTTTGTAATGTTCCCTCTGACGCGGTCATAGAATGCAGGGACGTTCCTCATTCTATTTACGAACTACCACTTTATCTGCACGAAGAAAAACTCGATGATATCGTCTGCGAACGATTAAATTTACCAAAGAAAAAGCCCAACCTCAAGGCCTGGCAGGAATTTGTCTGGCACGTCATTGATCCTTCTCACGAAACAAGGATCGCCGTGGTCGGGAAATACATTGAACTGCAGGACGCCTACAAAAGCATCTATGAAGCCCTGACTCATGCCGGGGCAGCGAACGACTGCCGGGTCATCGTGGACCGGATAGATGCAGAAGATCTTGAAACCTGTGATGATATCGAAGAGATGCTTGATGGTATCGATGGATTACTCATTCCTGGAGGGTTCGGTGACCGGGGAACCGAAGGAAAAGTTAATGCCGCGCAGTTTGCACGGAACAGAGGAATTCCTTATTTTGGAATCTGCCTCGGAATGCAGATTGCTACGATTGAATTTGCACGCAACGTTGCGAATCTTGAAGCTGCAAACAGCACTGAATTTGATCAGGGCACTCCTCACCCGGTGATCTGTCTACTGGACGAACAAAAAAGTGTAACACACAAAGGCGCTTCCATGAGGCTCGGCACCTGGGTCTGCGATCTTAAACCGGACACCAAATCCTTTAACTTATATAAAAGCTCAACCATAAACGAAAGGCATCGTCACCGTTTTGAATTCAACAGCGATTACCGGGAACAACTGGAGAAAGCAGGCCTAATTATTGCAGGAACTTCTCCTGACGGAAANCTGGTGGAAATNATTGAATTAGCGAACCACCCTTTCTACGTAGCTTGCCAATTCCATCCTGAATTTCTCTCCAAGCCGAACTATTCACATCCACTCTTCAAGGGATTCGTTGCCGCGGCCCTTGCGAGAAGGATCGGTGTTGCTAAGCACGCTGAAGAAAAAGCTTCAAAAAAATAACCAACCATTTCTTCAGTTAAATATAATTGAGATCTAATCAAATAAGGCATGACCGTGCAAACCAAGCGGATCCTGACTAATTCTACCACCGCAGTGGCAATCATCTCTCATGCACTGGTCTTTTTTCTTCCTTTCATGTATTCCAAAAAGGCCCTGACCCTGAAGAATACAAAAGGAGAGACCATCGTTACTGGACCCGGTGAATCGATCAGTATGAGTAACATTATTGGTAATGCACCTCTCTTTGGAATGATTGAGCTCTGCGGTATCCTGGGAATGATGAGTTATTTTTTTGCAATGTTCATATGCAAAAACAAAAAACGTGAGACTGGGACCGGAATATTCATTGGCTCATTATTACTGGCCCTAACAGCTCCAGCGGTCCTCCTTCCCAGAAGAGGGGTTCATATTCTGGACGCAGAGAACCAACTCCAAGCTATACAATTTCTTCCAACATACGGTTACATTATCTGGGTAATTTCGCTTTTCATCGGTGGTTTAGCGATTCATCTTATCGCAAACTTGAGATGGCAACTTTACAGCCAAGGCAAGTAGCAAATACTCAGACTGATTGCATGGAAAACAAAAGCATCGAAGTGATTCTAGGAAACTCGAATCGCCGGTTCTCAGGTGTCACCTCAACCATGCTCCGAGTATTAGAACACCATAAGGACAAGATAGGAATTGCGGTCATGGGAAAACATCATCTGCCTCCTGATGTCCCATCGGTCAGTTTTTGGGGATGCGTGAAATTATGCAGATCGACTCTGCCTAGCGGAAAGTTCAGGGTATTTCACGCGCGACGTAACAATGAAGTCATTCAGGCGCTCATCCTCAAAAGAATATTCAAAGCAAAGATTAAAATCATCTTCACTTCAACAGCGCAGCGTGAACATACCTGGATCACCCGTTGGCTGATCCGGCAAGCGGACAGCCTTGTAACCACCTGTTCTGCTGCTGCGTCTTACCTAAAACGCGACCCCGACGCAATTATCCCGCACGGAATCGACCCGAACATTTACAACCCTCCCGAGGACGGAAAAGCCAGGGCATGGGAGCGCCTGGGATTCCCCAGAAAATATGGAATAGGAATCTTTGGACGCGTCCGTCCACAGAAAGGAATCGATATCCTGGTCGATGCGATCATTCCCATTCTGAACGAAAATCCCTCGCCCACGGTCCTCATCGTCGGAGAAACCACGAAATCACATCAGCAATATCTCAAGAACATCAAAAAGAAAATAAGATCCAAAGGACTCGAAGAACGGATTATATTCCTAGGAAAACAGTCATTCGATAAGATTCCAAAACTCCATCAGGGGATGTCACTGGTGGCCGCATTAAGTAGAAACGAAGGATACGGACTGACAATACTTGAAGCCATGGCAAGCGGTTGCGCGGTCATTGCCTCAAGGGCAGGTGCTTGGGAGGATATTATCGAGACTGAATCGCAGGGAACTCTGGTGCCCTGTAATGATGTTGAAGCAACTCATGAAGCGCTAAAGAAACTAACTTTAGACTCATCAAATCTTGAAAGTATGGGGCTAAGAGGCAGAGATCGCATCGTCGAAGGATTCACCATTGAGTCCGAGGCAAATTCCTTACTGAATTTGTACAAAAGTCTTCAATAGGATCGCTTAATTTGCATAAAAAGCTGTTAACCCATGATGGAGCATGAATGCATTGCTAAGGGAGTCGGTAACCCTAAAGATGACGAAGAAGAAAAAGAAGGAGAAGAGAAGGAGTAAACTGTTAAGAATAGGGAGTATACTTAATGGCTTGAGCTGCACCTCACATTGAAAACAATTGACCGCTTTAATTAATCTCATTAAAATAGGGTCAAAGAGCTTATTTAGTCTCAAGGACCAATTAACGCGTAATTACTTTCACTATTATGACCAAAAACATCACTCGTAGAAAATTCACCAAGGTCGCTGCGGCGAGCTCAGTCTTCAGTCTCATTCCCGGCAAAGTCATTGGAGCCAATGAAAAAGTGAACGTTGCTTTTATCGGCTGCGGAGCCCAGGGAGCAGGTGACGCTCACAACGTCAACGCAACAAAACTCGTTAACCCTGTCGCTCTCTGTGATGTAGCAATGGGAACCAGGCACACTGCCGGAACCGAGAATAAGTTCAAAGGAATTCCCAAATTCAAAGATTTCAGGAAAATGTTCGACAAGATGAGCAAGGAAATCGACGCGGTCACGATCGGAGTTCCTGATCACGCACACTTTCCGATCTCAATGCGGGCCATGGCTGAAGGTATTCACTGCTACGTTGAAAAGCCACTCGCTCACACTTTCCAGGAAATTGAACTGATGATCGCTGCCGAGAAAAAATACAAAGTCTCCTGCCAAATGGGAAATCAGGGCCACTCCGGTGCGAATTACCACCAGTTCAAAGCATGGAAAGAGGCAGGTATAATCAAGGACGTGAAAAAGATCACTTCATACATGAACTCGGGTCGCCGCTGGCACCCCTGGAAATTTGATGATTGGCAGACAGGCGAAAAGATGCCTGAAGGAATGGACTGGGACACTTGGCTCGCCACTGCTCCTGAACATCCTTTCAGTAAATATCTGCACCCAGGCAACTGGCGCAGTTGGTACGATTACGGCAATGGTGCTTTCGGGGACTGGGGACCACACATTCTTGATACCGCTCACCGTTTCCTAAAGTTGGGCCTACCGGAAAAGATCACTGCAG
>JABSSR010000390.1 GCA_013213965.1 Verrucomicrobiales bacterium
ACATCTGCCCCAGGAAGATCAATTTTATTAATAGCTACAATTATTGTAACACCAGCAGCACGCGCATGGCTTATGGCTTCGTGAGTCGTAGGCATAATGCCATCATCAGCAGCGATCACAAGAACAACTATGTCTGTCACATCCGCCCCTCTAGCGCGCATTTCCGTAAAGGCAGCATGTCCAGGAGTGTCAATGAAGGTAATTTTTGCTTCATTATGCTCAATACTATACGCATTAATGTGCTGAGTAATCCCACCTGCTTCTCCGGCCGCAACTCGACTGGACCTGATCGCATCCAAGATGGACGTCTTACCGTGATCAACGTGACCCATTACGGTCACAACTGGCGGTCTAAAAGGCAACTCATCCTCACTTTGAGCCTCCGGCTCAGGAGGAGGTGGCTCTTCAAAAACTTCTTCTACTTTATGAACCCCTCCACCCTTCTCTCTTTTTTCCTTCTCAAATACAAATCCATGCTTCTCGCAAATCGTAGTAGCCACTTCTGGCTCAATCGAACTGTCTAAACTTGCAAACACATCCAACAGCATTAAATCCCTAATAATATTAAATGGCTTAATCCCCATTTTATCTGCAAGATCTTTGAGGATAATAGGAGGTTTGATGTGAATCACTTTCGCATCATCAATATCATCACCTGAATCATCACCTTTGGGCGGCTCTTCTTGAACCTCGTCATCAATTAATTTTGATATAGGAGGTAAAATTCCTCCCACTTTTGATGGTTCCGCTTCGAGATCTTTCTTTCTGCCTTTTCTCGCTTCTCGTTTTTCCTGCTCTTCAAAAAGAGACAACGCCTCTTTACCCTTATCCTCTGAACCTTCTGAAGACTTCTCTAAAGTTTTTGCATCGTCGGAATCTTCCTTGTCATTTTGTTGGTCGGATTCTTCCGGTATAGCATTTGATGGCATTAAATATTTTATTCGATTTCATGGGTACTGATTCCGTACCTTTAAACGGATTCGAGTTCACCCTCTGATTCTTTTTCGACCTCATCAACTTCGGAACCTACAGACTCCTCAGCTCTCTCTAACTGGTCATTATCATCATTATTTTCGTTTTCATCAACAACATCATTATTGCCTTCTAGATCAATGTTTTTTGCCGCCGAGCATATCTTTTCTGCCGACTCTTGATCTCCTTCAAGAATTTCAGCAACATCACTAACATCAACCATGGAGAAAAACTCAAGATTAACAATGCCTCCTTTGACCAATTTGATAGCGGTATCAATATTAATATTCTCTTCACCTATGTGAGTTACAAATTCTGTTGCAGCATCTATTACTCGTTTTTCAAAAATTTCCGTCTTCGAAGCATCTTTTTCAATTTGTACATCCCAACCAAGCAACCTCGATGTCAGTCTTGCGTTTTGCCCTCTCCTACCAATAGCCTTTGAAAGCTCTTCCTCATCAACAGTAACCTTAATCTGATGCTGCTCCTCATCAATTTCTATTGATCTAATAATTGCCGGCTTAAGTGCATCAGTCACAAATTCTGTAAGATCCTCACTCCATCTGATTATATCGACTTTTTCATTATTAAGTTCGCGAACTATATTTTTAACCCTGGCTCCTCTTAGCCCTACACAAGCCCCCACTGGATCGACCTTAGTATTCCCAGAATAAACAGCCACCTTAGTTCTAAAACCGGGCTCACGAGCGATTCCCCTTATCTCTACGGTTTGGTCTGCAATTTCACTAACTTCAAATTCAAAAAGCCTTCGAACAAAATTCGGATGACTCCTAGACAAAATAATTTCAGGCCCTCTTGCCCCATTTTCAACCGCAACTACATATGCCCTTATCCGATCACCTATACTATATTGATCTGTTGAAACCCTTTCTCTTGATGGCATTATTCCTTCAAACTTACCGAGATCAATCATTACGTCAGATTTATCGAATCTACGAACCGTTCCTCCAACGATATCACCTGCACGATCCTTAAATTCGTCGTAAATCATTGCTTTTTCAGCAATGCGTAGTTGCTGCATCATCGTTTGCCGTGCTGTCTGTGCCGCTATCCTGCCGAAATTCTTCGGCGTCACCTTTACTTCAATTTCATCTCCTAATTTAGCTTCAGGATTAATCTTTCTAGCTATATCTAATGAGATTTCTTCGTATGGAGATTTTACATCTTCTGATGCAATTAATTTTGCAACTGCCACAATATCACCCTTTTCTGGATTAACGTCCACTCGCAACTCGCGCGCAGGACCAACGCTTTTGCGGGCAGCCGAAAGCAAAGCAGTAGAAAGTGCCTCGACCATAGTGTCTCGGGCAATTCCTTTCTCTTTTTCATAGTATTCAAAGAGGACTTGGATTTCGCTTGTCATTTCTTTTTACTCTAAGACGAAAAAAGAGCGGAACTATCGGCCCACCCTTTCTTCAAGCATATAACTATAGAGTTAGAGTCCTTACCGTCAAGCTGGAAACCCCTAATTGAAGAGATCAACGACTTTAACCTAATTTTCCCTCACCACTACGTTTAATCTCTATCTCGCCTAAAATACGTTCTTGCCGAACTTGAAATTCATTCAGCCTTATGAGTTCAAGTAAGGCCAAAAAAGTGACCATTACCTCGCCTTTAGTGGTCGCCTCAGCAAATAACTCATTGAATTTGATTTTTCCTCCTTTATTAACGCGAATCATTAGATAATCAATTTTATCACTAATGGTAAATCGATCATCTGCTATTTCAGCCAATCCCTCTTCATCTTCAAATCTCTTAAGAATACCTTGGAATGCTTGAATAAGATCAAATATACCGACATTTAGAATTGGCTCTTCTTCTTCTTTATCCTCAGCATCTTGTCTTTCTGAACCATAAATCTGCTGATTATCTGCCTCCCGCCTTTCCAAATATGATGCAGCATCTTTGAATTTCTTATATTCAACTAATTGCCTAATTAGTTCCCATCTAGGATCCTCATCATCAACATCATCTTCTGGAGCCTGTTCGTTCCTTGGCAATAAAGTCCGACTCTTAATATACATTAGAGTTGCCGCCATAACTATAAATTCGCTAGCAAGTTCAATATTAAGAATTTTAAAAGTCTCAATGTATTCTAGATATTGACTCGTAATTTTTTCTATAGATACATCATAGATGTCGACCTCGTCTTTCTTAATTAAATAAAGAAGTAAATCGAGGGGACCTTCGAAAATTTCTAATGCTACTCTGTTTTCGGCTTCCAAAGACTTTAAATTAAATCGGGTCTAAATAATTTTACTAATAAAATATAATATGGGAAATCGCACACATACTACTTTAAGATTTATTCTTAGTTCTTTTTCAGTTTGATTGCAACTTCATCAACCAAGTGTTAGAAATCACTTGGAAACAGCTCCCTTAGCTCAGCCGGATAGAGCAACGGATTTCTAATCCGTAGGTCGCAGGTTCAAGTCCTGCAGGGAGCGCTTTTCTTTGATTTCGTTAGATGTTTTCAAACTTTACACATGAGAATGTATTAAATATATGCAAAGCTAAAAGCATTAAAATGCAGCGATTTTAACTCGTATAATTGCAATTTAAGAGACATCTAATCACTAATTCTCTCTAAACTTCCTACATTAAATAACAAAACCAGCTTGCGACCATCGAGGAAACAAGTAGAGTCGATCCTTCAAAAAAGCGCGGGTAGCTCAGTTGGTAGAGCAGTTGGCTTTTAACCAATTGGTCCTGGGTTCGAGTCCCAGTCCGCGTACTTTCCTCTAAGGAACATAACTGAAATTCGACACCAAGATATGGTTCATCAAAACCTGGGAACAGTTAATATATTTATACTAAACCTAATTAAATTGAAGTTCAGAAAGCATCTTATATACCCCGCCGTCCTTGCAAGATAGCTCTTCGTGAGTTCCTGATTCAATAAATCTACCATCTCGAAGGACGAGTATTCTATCAGCTCCTCTGACAGTGGCTAATCGATGCGCGATAATGATTGATGTTCGCTCACTCATTAAAGTTTCAAGCGCTTCATTAACTAATCCCTCACTCTCGGAATCAAGTGAACTGGTTGCCTCATCGAGTAACAAAATAGATGGATCTGCAAGAATGGCACGCGCAATTGCTATTCGCTGACGTTGCCCACCCGAAAGTTTGACTCCTCGATCACCAACAATGGTTTCGTAACTTTCAGGAAAAGATTGAATGAATTCATGAGCATTAGCCTTTTCTGCTGCTGCTATTATATGGGAATCTTCAGCCTCTGGACATCCATACGCAATATTGTCCCTTATCGATCCTCCAAATAATAGAACCTCCTGAGGAACAATTGCCATCTGATTTCTCAACTCTCGGAGAGAATAATTCGCAGCATTTTGACCATCAAACTGCAATTCCCCAGAGGATGGATCATAGAAACGCATAAGTAATTGAAATAGTGTTGAT
>JABSSR010000391.1 GCA_013213965.1 Verrucomicrobiales bacterium
GTCTCAGCAATCCCGTATGTAATTTCATCGATGGACAAATCATCGGTCCGGATCCGTTCATCAGCACAACTTTTATAAAGTGGCTCACGTTCACTGAGAAGATCTACAATTTTCTTTCTGGGATTTTCAGTCTTGAGGAGTGGCCGGTCACGGTTACCTGAAACTCTATCCAGAATGGAGTCGACCCCAGCATCTAACCAAAAAACAATACCAATAGATTTTAACAACTTTATATTTTCTTCCCGAGTGACAATACCGCCACCCGTCGAAATGACTGACCGGTCAGTACTACCTATAAGATCACCTAGGATCACAGACTCCATTTCACGGAACGATTCTTCCCCCTCAGTAGCAAATATTTTATTTATAGACCTTGATTGGCTCTGCTCAATCATCTTGTCAGTATCCAAAACATCAAATCCTAAACTCTTAGCCAACCCCTTAGCTATGGTTGATTTACCGACACCCATAAATCCAATAAGGATTACGTTCACTGGCGTTTGTCGAGTGGATCCTTTCATCAAGAACACTTTACGACTTCATGACAAAGGTGCAACGAAAGCCATGAAGGTGTAATATTGACGTACTCTTCTGATTCGGGAAGTTATAACATCACGAGTAAATGGAAACCGTAACCCTAAATGCCGGAACGCCAGAAGAAACTAGAGAAGTTGTTGCAAAAGCAGTAACCTTGCTCAATGAAGGCTTAATTGTGGCTCTGCCAACGGAAACAGTGTACGGGCTAGCAGCTAATGCATTTAACGCTGAAGCCTGTGCGGCCATTTTCGAAGCAAAGGAACGCCCAAGCTTTGATCCTCTGATCGTACATGTTTCTGGTAAAAAAATGCTGGACACTATTGTCAACATCCCACCAGACATAGAAGAAACGGTGAATGTTTTGATCAGAGAATTCTGGCCAGGGCCCCTTACCATGGTACTGCCCAAAAAAAATATTGTTCCAGACATTGTAACAGCAGGTCTATCGACTGTGGCCGTTAGGAGGAGCAAGAACCCAGTTTTCTCTGAAATCATAAAAGAACTCGAACTGCCACTTGCTGCACCAAGTGCAAATATTTTTGGAAGCATGTCCCCTACTTCAGCGACTGCAGTCCATAAAGAATTATCAAATAGGATCCCACTAATTATCGATGGGGGAGCATGTTCCGATGGTGTTGAATCAACCATTATCAGGATAGAATCTACCGAAAGACCGAAACCTAACATTCATCTTTTGCGCCCGGGCCCAGTGACTGTGGAAATGCTGAAAAAATTCGGTAAGGTTCTGAAAGAGCAGGATTCTCAAATCGAAAATGAAATGCCAAATTCACCTGGTCAACTAGCTTTCCATTACGCACCAAGAACACCACTCAGGATCCTCGACTGTCCTGAAAATTTCAAAGCTGACCCATCCAAAAGTTATGCACTCTTAAGCTATAGAGGACAAGAGAAGGACGGCTACCTAAGAATCCATGATTGGAAAGAAATTCAAATTCTGAGCCCTGGATCAGGAAAATTACCCGAGGCTGCTGTGCGATTCTTTTTTTCATTGAGAAAACTAGACGAAAGTGGTGCTGACGAAATCATTGCTGAGCCAATCCCTGGAAAGGGTGTCGGTCTTGCCATTCTGGATCGGTTACAAAGAGCTGCCTTGTAATAGCAACTCATTGAAATTAGCGTAATAATAGTCATTCATTTGAAAGCAATGCCACTATGATCACGTAGTACACCTATTCATTCTTTCGCCTCACCTATAAATACAATCTGCAATTCATCGTACTTAAAAATCCCGACCATCAATGTCGCTTCTAAAATCCATGGCAACCGTGAGCGGTTTCACTGCACTGAGCAGGGTCCTCGGTTTCATTAGGGACATATGCATGGGATTCTTTTTGGGCAGTGGACATGCGGCTGATGCGTTTTTTGCAGCTTTCAAGTTTCCTAACCTTTTCCGGAGAATTTTTGGCGAAGGTGCATTTAATTCAGCATTCGTCCCTCTTTTTGGAAAAGAGCTTAATGAGAAAGGGAAAAAGGAAGCTGTTCAATTTGCCAGTCAGACCTTCTCAATGCTGGCCATTGTCCTTGTCATAATTACTGCCATAGCAATTCCTCTAATGCACTGGATCACTATGATTCACGCACCAGGATTTAAAGCAGCCACAACTCTTTCCGTAACCGATAGTTCAGAGGCGCAGGAAGTACCATTCGGAGTCAACGTCAGAGGAGCGAAATCAATATATATTACGGTCGATAATAGTGGAGACGCTGAGTTAAAAAACGCCACCCTGTTATACAAGAAAAAAAACATTCCAGTCATCAGCTCTCTGTTAACAGATGACAGAGAAAAACCAGAACCCATAGATCTTATAAAAAAAAGCTCTGAATACAGTCAAGCCGAATGGATAAAAGATAATCAATGGGTAAAAAAAATTACATTACCGGAGAATCACAAATTTAACACGCTAGAGGGAAAGACTCTGATCCATGCACCTGAAAATGGTGTTACTAATTTTAAGATCTACAGAAATCATCCTGAAACTTTCAACCTTACTGTCACCTTATCGAAAATAACATTCATTTATCTACTCTGCATGGCACTGGTGGCTCACCTGAGCGGAGTTTTAAATACCATAAAGGTTTTTGGAATGCCCGCAGCCGCGCCGGTACTACTTAACGTTATTTTTTTATTAGGCCTATTAGGAGTTACATCAGTAATGGGCATCAGGGACCATCCCCTAGAGTGTGCTCATGTAGCTGCATGGTGCGTATTCATTGCAGGATTCATACAACTGGGAGCACTTTACATAACATGCATCCGTAAAGGAATTCGGATCCATTTATGTAGGCCTAAAATAAATACAAAGATGAAGAGGCTCTTCATTTTAATGGGGCCGGGAATCCTCGCTGCAGGCATACAACAAATTAATTTACTGATCGGCGGCATCATTGCGTCATTCCGGGAAGGAGCAATTTCTTATCTTTACTATTCGGAACGTGTGTATCAGCTACCACTCGGCATGATCGGTATTGGATTGGGTGTTGTCCTCCTTCCTGAAGTGACCAGACGACTACGAAAAGGAGATCAAACGGGCGCGGTAACAAGCATGAACAGAGGAGTCGAAATGGCACTACTTATAACTCTCCCAGCAGCGCTTGCCATGGCTCTAATACCATACCCAATCATATCGACATTATTTCAACGTGGCGCCTTCAGTCCTGATGACGCAATGGCCACTTCCATGGCTCTTGCTGGCTTTTCTTTTGGGGTCCCTGGTTACGTATTAGTGAAAGTTTTGCTGCCTGGATTCTTCGCAAGAGAAAACACAAAAAGCCCAATGATCATGGCTGGAATAACCGTATTCGTTAATATTGTAGTTTCACTGCTCTTATTCGGACGGCTCGGACACGTCGGAATTGCATTGGCTACTGCAGTTGCAGCATGGGTTAATGTAGCGCTGTTACTCTTCGGTCTAAGAGATTTCTGGAAAGCAGATTCCAGACTCAAAAAACGTTTACCCAGAATCATCATTGCGACTATGATTATGGGAATTGGAATTTGGCTCATTCGTGGAGCCATGGAAGGATGGTTCGTCGAATCTGGGTTCGGGCAAAGGCTTCTCGGCCTTTCAGTCTTAGTGATTTCAGGATTATTAATCTATGCAATTGCTGCATTAAAATTAAAAGCTACAAGCATTGAGGATCTAAAGAACGAGTACCAAAAATAGTTCTAATTTTTATTTTATTACTTAAATTTTCTGTCTGTGTATGTTCGCCACTTAAATCTTTCCTTTGCATAAGACAATCACTTAGGTTACCGCGTCATTGTGAGGGTAATTGAAACGGTGAATGAGATGGCCAGATGGCCAATGACAGGCGATGTCGTTCTAGTGCCCACGATGGGCGCTTTGCATGAAGGGCACAGAGAGTTAATAAGAACCGGCAAGACTCTGGCCAAAGAAGAAGGAACTCTGATCGTATCTATTTATGTGAACCCCACTCAGTTCAATGATACAGAAGATTTCAAGTCATATCCAAAAACATTCGAGCAAGATTACGAACTGTGTAGAGAAGAAGATGTCGACTTGATATTTTATCCTTCAGACTCTGAGATGTATTCAGGAAGAGAATCCGTTTCCGTGACTGAAAAAAAACTCACACAGCATCTTTGTGGTGCGACAAGGCAAGGCCACTTTGACGGGGTCTGTTCTGTAGTGACCAAACTATTTAATATCATCAAACCAACGACTGCCGTTTTTGGTAAAAAAGACTACCAACAGCTAGCAATCATTAAACAATTAGTTAGTGATCTAAATTTTTCCATCGAAATTATTGGGGCAGAAACAACAAGAGAACAGGATGGCCTTGCGATCAGCTCAAGGAACCGATTCCTGAGCACAGAAGAGCGGAAACAATCCTCTGCAATTCATGAAGCGCTAGTCGCAATGACCTTAAATCCTGAGAAGCAGTGCTCTGAATTAATTACATTAGGCAAATCAATAATTGAAAGTGAAGCGCCTCTGAGCAGAATAGATTATCTGGAAATAGTGGACAGGCAGACCATGGAACCGATCCAGACAATTGACAGACCTGCTCTGGCTGCAGTTGCAATTTTTCTCGGCAATACAAGACTAATTGATAATATTGAAATTAATTCCCTTTGAGAAAATTAAGCGAATCTTGAAAGATAGTTGCCAAGAACCCTGAAGATCACTATTCAAATAAAGGACAATAATAAACCTTAATGCGCGAATACGATTTTCTAGTTGTTGGAACGGGTATCTCCGGACTCAGTTTTGCGCTCAAAGCAGCGGAGCACGGGACCGTTGCTGTTCTGACAAAAAGAAAATCAGAGAACTCTAACACGGCCTGGGCCCAAGGAGGAATCTGTTGTGTTGCGGATCCTAAGGATTCGTTTGAATCTCACATAAAAGACACACTAGAAGCTGGTGCAGGCCTTTGTAATAATGAAGTCGTAAGGACTATCGTAGAATCAGCACCAAAAGCCATCGATCAGATGATGGCTTGCGGAATCAATTTTGACCGGCAAGACGACGGAAAATTTGCCCTCGGCAAGGAAGGCGGACACACACAGAGAAGAATACTTTACTCAAAGGACACGACCGGAAAAGAAATTTCAAACAAGCTTCTACAGGCAGCCCAGGAATGCAGTAATATTACTATCTTGGAGGATCATTTCGTAATTGATCTGATCACTACTGAAAAACTTGGGATCGAGGGTGAAAACAGTATCGTTGGTCTCTATGCCTTAGATGAAAGTACTGGACAAATTCTAACTTTCCGATCAAACACAGTGGTCCTCTGCACCGGAGGATGTGGAAGGGTTTATCTTTATACAACGAATCCAAACGTTGCGACAGGTGACGGCTTAGCAATGGCATATAGGGCCGGTGCAAATGTAGCAAACATGGAATTCATTCAATTCCATCCAACATGTCTCTATCATCACGATTTAAATAATTTTCTTATCTCCGAAGCGATAAGAGGAGAAGGAGGAATATTAATTGGTAAGGACGGAAATGAATTCATGGAAAGGCATGACCCTAGGGGATCACTGGCTCCTCGGGACATCGTGGCTAGGGCCATAGATCACGAAATTAAAAGGACCGGGGAACCGTGCGTGTTTGTTGATATCACGCATAAATCAAAGGAATATCTATCCGAGCGTTTTCCCAACATTTACAAGACATGCCTGTCAGTCGGCATAGATCCAGCAAATGATCCTATACCGGTAGTTCCAGCCGCCCATTACCAGTGCGGAGGAGTTCAAACAGATATTGACGGGAGGACCTCATTGAGTGGCCTTTATGCTGTAGGAGAAGTGGCCTGCACAGGCCTTCACGGAGCCAATCGTCTGGCTTCTAATTCCCTTCTTGAGGGAGCAGTAGTTGCTGCGCGCGCCTTGGATAATGCAGTAAAAAATAAAAGCCATAAAAAGAAAATATCAGAACAAACAATACCCGAATGGACCAGCGGTGATGCTGAAGACGTTGATGAGCTTGTAGTTATCTATCATAACTGGGATGAGATTCGTCGCCTCATGTGGGATTATGTGTCCATAGTCAGGACCAATAAACGATTGAAAAGGGCCACGACAAGAATACAAAATTTGAGACATGAGGTTCAGGAGTTTTATTGGAACTTTAAGATATGTAGCGATCTGCTTGAACTGCGGAATCTTGTCGAGACAGCCTCACTCATAGTCAATTGTGCACAACTTAGAAATGAAAGCAGGGGCCTTCATTACACTTTAGATTTTCCAGAAACTCAAAACTCATCTCCGGCCCAGGACACGGTCATTAAATTACAGAAAGAATGAATTTAATCCTTAAACTTCATAATTAGCAGATGCGCTGTCATGACCGAACTGCATACGGTATAAATGCTGATATGTATCTGAAGAATCTAGGAGCTCAGAATGTGATCCAATAGCACTGACCCGTCCCCTTTCCATGACTACGATCTTGTCAGCATTGAGTATGGTTGATAAGCGATGTGCTATGGCAATGGATGTCCTATCCTTTAAGAGTTTCTGAAGGGCCTTCTGAATCACTTTTTCGGAACGGGAATCAAGAGCAGAAGTAGCCTCATCTAATAATAATATCGGAGCATTCCTTAGAATGGCTCGGGCAATACTAATTCTCTGTTTCTGTCCTCCGGACAGCTTATCACCCTTGTCACCAACGATCGTATCGTATCCCTGATCCTGATCAATAATGAACTCATGAGCATGTGCCATTTTCGCAGCTGCAATGACTTCTTCCTTAGTGGCGTCCAGTTTTCCGTAGCGAATATTTTCATATATTGAATCATGAAACAAAAATGTGTCCTGGTTCACGACTCCTATATGATCTCGTAACGACTCCTGACGGATATTTTTAATATCAGTTCCATCAATGCTAACGGTACCTTCACGCGGATCATAAAAACGTAATATAAGAGAAAATAGAGTACTCTTTCCTGCGCCACTCTCACCGACAAGAGCATAATTCTTACCGGTCTCAACGGTAAAATCAATTTCCTCAACAGCATACACTTCTTCACCATAGGAATGGCTCACATTTTCAAATCGTATCTCCCCTTTGCAGTCCTCAATTTCGATTGCATCCTCTGCATCCTGAATGGACGGGGCCCTGTCCATCATTTTGAAAACTTTGGAGGTTGCAGCCAGTGACTTCTGCAAGAGAACCGAAATTCGACTCATTGACTTGGCAGGTGGATACAAAAGAATAAGCCCGGCATTCAAGGCTAAGAATTTTCCTGGACCACCCGCTCCTGGAAAAAAAGAACAGTACACCAAAGCTGCACCCACCCCAAAAGAGGCAACGATCTCAACGAGCGGGCTCACAATCTCCATCGCTTTGCGCCAACGCATGATAAATGTCATCATTCTGGAATTGGCTTCGACAAATTTGCCTATCTCATGCTCTTCCCTGGCATGGCCCTTGACGACCTGAATACCAGAAATTGCCTCTTGCATCACGACCATCATCTTCTCGGCCTCATCTTCCTCTTTTCGTCCTGATTTACGGACCTTACGTCCTGCAACAATGACTGGAATAATACAAATAGGAAACAAGACAAGGGCACAAAGTGCGAACTTCCAGTCAATATAAAAAATTGCCGCCAAAGCAGAAATAATTGCCGCAGGCTGCTTAACAATATCACTCGCTGCAGTCGTGAGCGTTTGTTGTGCAAGCCTGGTCTGATTGAAAACTGTCTGCATCAACTCACCTCCCTTGCTCTGATTAAAGTAGTCAAGGGACTGACCCATGAGCCTGCGGAATAACTTAACCCTTATGTCACTAAGGACTCGCAAGCTACACCAGAGCATACAATAAGCGTTCAGGAATCCGAACAATCCCCTGATCATCATGATTGCAGGTATGAGAAGAGCAACCAATAGAATTTCGGTATCAAATTCAACAACACTCTCAGCACTCTCCTTGATAACTTCCTGGACCTTATCGAAAGCTTCTTTAGCCTTACCTATCTCCTCCGGAGGTAACCCTTTTCTGATTTTCTCAAATTCTTCAGCCCCTTTACTCGCTCCAAAAACGATATTCGTAACATGATTAATAACGAGAACCATTCCTCCGTTCACAACCCCATAAAGAGCACCAAAAATAATACCAAAAATAAACCTCCACTTGTAAGGCTTTAAATAACTAGCCAAACGCCGGTAAGGCCCTGCAAGGGAATCGCCAGAACTCAGAGCGACGCCCTTAGCCTTATCCTCATTTAATTCAGCTTTCATTCGTATGACCTCTGATGGCCAAGTTGCTGAACCGATAGCACGGATCCTTGATTCCGTCGAAACTTCCTAATTAATTACAATTTAATGATTCCTAATAAATTTGATGTATTATAAATAAAAATAGGCCAATTCACGTTATCAACCCATAGTAATGGGGAAACATAAAGATCCAAAAAACTAGAATTTATACCAAATTCAATCAAACAATCCGAAGAAACATCTTCCAAAAAAATGATCAAAATAAGCACAAAGATCACCGGGACCTCACTGTATTTATTCCTCCTTGTTATCATTAATATAAAGGCACAAGTCAGCACACAGAAAACAATTTTTGATCGTTGGGATCAGAACGGAGACGGTAAATTAACCCAAGAAGAATTACCTCAACATGCAAGGCCCACCTTCAATCGGGCCGATAAGAACAACGACGGTTTTATATCTCGAGAAGAAGATAAAAGTTTCCGAGAAAAATCTGGTCGTAAAAAGCAGAAAAGATCAAGGGATCAGGTAAACAATGACCGCATCGAAATTAAGAAAGGTATTCCTTATGCCAACACCGATAACTCAAGACAATCCTTGAACTTGCTCTTACCGAAAAGCAGGAAGAAAAAAAAACTTCCTGCCCTTGTCTATGTTCATGGAGGAGGATGGCAAAACGGTAATAAGGATCAAGGCATCGCAAGACTTGTTCCCTTTGTCGAATCCGGAGAATATGTAGGCATCAGTATCGGCTACAGATTGTCTGGAGAGGCTCGCTGGCCAGCTCAAATACATGACTGCAAGGCAGCCATACGATGGGTCAGGGGCAATGCAGGAAATTATGGCATCAATCCTGAACGGATTGGAATCTTTGGCAGTTCTGCCGGAGGACATTTAGTAGCCATGCTAGGAACGAGTGGAGAAGTGAAGGAATTGGAGGGGACCCTTGGCAATCACCTAACCATGAAAAGTAGGGTACATTGTGTAGGAAACTTTTTCGGACCTTCGGCTCTACTCGAAATGTCAAAATTTCCAAGTAAAATTGATCATGATGCGGCTAATTCCCCAGAATCTAAACTCATCGGCGGCGCGCTCCAAAAAAATAAGAAAAAAGCAATTAAAGCTTCCCCAATCAATTATGTAACCAAAGACGATTGTCCATTCATTCATGTGCACGGAACAGATGATCAACTGGTCCCCTACAATCAATCTGTAATACTCCACAAGAAACTCTTGGAAAATGGATGCGATTCAATACTAGTAACAGTCAATGGGGGTGGGCATGGAGGGTTTAGGAATGATTCAATACAAAAAATTACGGAAAACTTTTTTGCAAAGCAATTGCTGGGAAAAGAATCGGAAATAAAGAAAAGAGAAATATTCATCGAAAATTCTCAACGATAAAGACATTCTTTTAATATCAAATTAACATCATCATCGGAAGGTGCACAAAGGATCCCGATCAACTGGTAAACGCAGACATACTCACGGAAACGCGCAAGGCAAAAGAAAAGCGGTGCGTGAGGATGAACTCATATCAATAGTAAAATCTGCTAAGAATCCTCTCATACTGATACTTGATCAGGTCCAGGATCCTCACAATCTCGGAGCCTGTCTTAGAACCGCTGACGGTTCAGGTTGCACAGCCGTAATTGCTCCTAAGGACCGTTCTGTACCACTGAATGAAACGGTCAGGCGAGTAGCATGTGGCGCCGCCGAGTCCGTACCTTACATACAGGTCACAAATCTTTCTAGAACCATTAAGACATTGAAAGACGAAGGGTTCTGGTTCGTGGGAACCTCAGACAATGCTGAAAGTTCATTTTTCGAAATTGATCTGAAAGGTAAAATTGCAATCGTCATGGGAGCAGAAGGGAAGGGACTGAGAAGACTGACTGAAGAGTCTTGTGATTTTCTAGGAAAACTCCCCATGGTCGGATCCGTGGAATGCCTCAACGTTTCGGTCGCTACCGGAATCTGTCTCTATGAAGCGATCCGGCAAAGGGCCAAAAGCCAATAATTAGCCAATATTGAGATAAATTTATTTTTGCCATTATCAGCCTCTTGGCAAAACCAAGAGAAAGCCTCTCGATCACTGAAAATAGCTCACGAGGTTGCAATATAAGTCAAAATACCCTTATTTGACAGGATTTATGGTCACACAACCTACAAATTAAGGCACCATAAGATCAGAAAAAACACTATTGATTCCACTGTTTTAGGTTGTTTTTCTCCCATTAAATAGCTATTACTACCTCTTAACACATTTTAAATCTCTAATACCCCTCAGTAAATTTACCGCCATGTGGAAATCACTCATTACCATCTCAATCGTATTTGGAATCATTGCTGGATATCTCCGTTATCAGACAACAACGGACCTGAAGCATGAAAGAATAGCCCTCACCCATTCGCAAGGAAATCTGGATAAAGCACAAGCTTATAAGAAAGAGGTCGAAGATAAAAATGCAGAACACGTTACAATTACTGTTGAAACGGATGATCAAGCAGAGATTCAGGAAGCAGAAGAAGCCAGTAAACGGAAAGAGAAAGGTGAGAAAGAAAGTAGTAAGGCTAGTTTAGAGGCAGCCAAGGCTGACGTAGAAGCTAAACTTGCAAAGCTTGAGCGTGAGCTTGCAGAGATCGGTCAGATCGAAGATCTCGTGGAGAAGAGTCAAAACCTTCAGGCAGAAATGGCATCAGTTCAGCAGGGAATTGCCATCACTAAAGAAAACTACAAAAACATGGTGGCCAAGCGCGAAGATACTGACAATCAAATCACAGCACTCCGAGACAAGGTCTCCCGTCAGCGTGCAGGGCAAATGATCGAGGTCAATGCCAAAATAGCTCAGACATATGATAACTGGGGATTCGTTGTCATTGATCAAGGAGGTAATCAGGGCATCAATGCAAGAGTAAAGCTAGACGTAAAACGAGGTGACAAAATGATTGGAAGACTGCATATCACAAACCTTGAGCCAAACGTCTGCGTCTGTGATGTTATAACCTTAATTGAAGGAGAAACTTTAGCGGTCGGCGACAGTGTTACTCTAAGTGACGAAAGCAAATGGGATCCGTCAAAGAAACCAGTCGTTGAAACAATTCCAACTCCAGCTGCTCCAGATAAGCCAGCCGCACCAGCTAAGCCAGCCGCACCAGCTAAGCCAGCCGATGATGATCCGTTCGGACTGGGAGGCGATGACGAGCCAGCAACAGACCCAGAACCAGCTAAGCCTGCTGAAGAAGAAGATCCTTTTGGCCTATAATTTCATATTCAAACAATCATTCATTTTAATCCTTTTTTAATACCCCTCAAAGTTACTCATCAAAAATCATGAAGCTTAAATATTTCCTTATTCCTTCAGTCATAGCCCTGTTCGCTTCCTGTGTCCTTAGTTGGATGCACCGGACCGAACTGATTGAAAAAAGAAACCAACGGGTCGTAAACAATAATGAAATTGTTGGAATCTTAGCTCAGATCAGTAAGACAGATCAGCCTGAATTACTTGTAACTTATGGGAAGCTACTAGAGCAGGAGCAAAGAAGGGACCAGTCCAAGGCCAATACCGATCAGCTTAATATCAACATCAAAGCATTGAATGCCGAAATCAGTAGTGTCAAAGCAGCCAAAGCGCCTCTCGATAAAAAATTGGACACTGCTGAAAATGTCGTTAAGGAACTAAGAACAAAATTAGGCCCGGGAGTGACGCTCCAGAACATTGCGCCAACAATTAAAAAATTGGAAAATGATCTTGAAAATGCAAAGCAAGATCTGGCAACTAGACAAGCAGAGTTGGAAGTTGTAAGTAAAAAAGTAGCTTCGAACGAAGTAAGAATTCAAAAGGCTGAAAAAGTTCAAGCCGATCGTCTGGTTAAAATTGAACGCAATGCAACAGAAGGTGTCGTTACTGCAGTCAATAAAGATTGGGGATTTGTATTGGTAAACATTGGTAAGGATCAGGGCGTCGAAGGTGATTCTGAGCTGATCGTAGAGAGGGATGGTATTCGTATCGGCAATTTAAGTGTTGTCTCAATCCAGCCAGGACTGACAGTTGCGGACATCAGCCAAAAAGGACTCAGTAAGGCCGTTGAGCCAGGAGACAAAGTTGTATTTCAAAATCTTGGTGAATAAATAATTCAATTATTCAAATTCCAACCAGCCAAATGCTTCTTATTTTTTTCAAACGTGCTCTTCCAGTGATGGCCTTAGCAAGTCTTTTGCTGACATTGTTCAGTGGTTGCGAAGCTACACAAGTAGGAAATTACAAAGGAACAGGCGTTAATAGTGGACTAAGTAACCTTCCCCAAGCACGTCACGAAGCATGGGAAAGTAATGCCAGATACGGAAACCTTCCACAATCCCAATAATTAAATAAGGATATTAATTTCATTTAGCAAAAAAGCGCACTCTACGGTGCGCTTTTTTTATTGAATATTTTAGTGATTAGGACAGAAAATTAAACGGTCATAATCTCCTTTTCCTTATTATCTACGTGCTCGTCGATTTCTTTAACAAATTTATCTGTCAGCGTCTGAACCTCCTTTTCCATGTCCCTCTGATCATCCTCAGTAATCTCACTTCCTGCCTTGAGACTTTTAATACCGTCCATCCCACTCTTACGCGCTGACCGGATACGGACCCTGCCCTCTTCGGCCATCTGCTTAATCATCTTGACTAAGTCCTTCCTCCTCTCTTCGGACAGTTCCGGGATCGGCAAACGTATCGCCTTACCATCCACAGAAGGATTGATGCCAAGCTTCGACTCTTTAAGTCCCCTCTCTATGTCCTGAACTGTGGAAGGATCAAAGGGTGAAACAAGAAGCATCCGAGGATCAGGAGAAGAGATTACTGCTAATTGCTTCAGTTTCATGTTCGATCCGTAGGATTGAACATGAATATCAATGTTTTCTACGAGGGCCGGAGAAGCTTTTCCCGTACGAATACTAGAAAACTCATGCAAAGTGTATTCAACGGCCTTCTTCATGGCTCCATTTGTCTCGGGAATTAATGTATCTACAGTCATTTATATTGCATTATAGGTTACTTATTATTTTAAATCTTAGTTGTCATCTTCGGAATAAACAAGCGTTCCTACAGGTTCTCCTACGAGTGCTTTACGGATATTATCTGGTTCGTTAATATCGAAGACGATGATCGGCTTGGAATTATCCATGCACAAACTAAAGGCCGTTGAATCAAGAATTTTCAAACGTTTTTCCAGACACTCCTGGAACGTAACACTTTCATACCTCTTTGCATTCTTGTTCTGGTTCGGATCAGAATCGTAAACGCCATCAACCTTCGTGGCCTTGAGGATAGCATCTGCCCCGATCTCACTGGCCCTAAGGGCTGCCGTGGTATCAGTAGAGAAGAATGGGTTCCCGGTACCTGCTCCAAAAATGACCACCCTTCCTAGCTCCAGATGACGGGTAGCCTTTCGACGGATAAAGGGTTCAGCCACATTTTTCATTTCAATTGCTGTCTGAACTCTCGTAGGCACTTCCATATCTTCGAGCATGCTTTGTAATGCCAAGGAATTCATGACTGTTGCCAACATGCCTACGTAATCGGCCGTGGCTCTTTCCATTCCCCGATTACTTGCACTAATTCCTCTCCAAAAATTACCTCCTCCAACAACTACCCCAATTTCAATTCCAGCCTGATGTGCAAGTCTGATCTGACTTGCAACAGCTTCAACTATTTCCGGAGAAATGTTATCTTCGCTCCCCGGTTCACGCAAAGCTTCACCACTTAATTTTAGTATTACCCGCTTAAAGTTTTTCCTTTGTGTATTTCCTGTCATTCTTTACAAAGAGTGTTTACTCCAAGAAAACAACAAACTGAAGACAATGGAAAGTGTTTTTATCAATCTTCAACCCCTAAAAAATCACCGACCCTCAGTTCTTTCCCTGCAACGTATGCCGGGACCAACATTCTACGCTTTCCTGAAGGCTGTATTTCAGAAATACGTAACGCTCCTTCACCACACGCAACCAGAATACCCTTAGAGTCCAGATCAATGATCTGACCAGGATTTGAACCCTCGCATTCTACAATTTCAATTGGAGGAAATATTTTTATGTTTGAATGGTCAGGAAAAAAAGTGAACGTACCTGGCCATGGATCATAGGCTCTGACATGACGATCTATATGATTTGCGGACCTGGACCAATTAATCTTGCCATCTGATCGTTTGAGCTTGGTCACGTATGTTGCCAGTTCGTGCTCCTGCTCTTCTCTCGGAGCAGAATCAGATGACAAAAGTTCTAGGGAATGGATCAATGCTTCTGGTCCCAGCTGAGCTAACCGCTCATGAAGGGCCCCTCCTGTATCATCAGGCATAATATCCAATGGAATCGAAAACAGAATATCACCATCATCAAGACCTTCACCAATATACATAACAGTAATTCCCGTCCTATCATCTCCTGCTAATATCGAAGATTGGATCGGCGCGGCTCCACGATGATGAGGTAATAAAGACGCGTGTAAATTAATGCATGCTATTTTAGGAATATCTAAAACAGATTTAGGTAATATTTGGCCGTAAGCAATTACAACAATGATATCCGGAGCATAATTTACAAGGCTCTCAACAGCTTCACTTTCTCGGATCTTCTCTGGTTGATGTACAGGTATTGAACACGATTTAGCAAAAAGTTTTATTTCAGATACTTTTAAATCACCTTTTCTGCCAAATGGCCTGTCAGGCTGGGTGTACACGGCCAAGAGCTCGTGCTCTTCTGAGTCTTTTATTGCACTTAAGGAAGGTAAGCCAATATCGCCAGTGCCAAGAAAAACAACTTTCACTTATAGCTAACTAGTACACTTCATCAGAAGTTTTCTGCCATACTCTTAAGGATGTTACAGTATAAATTATGTCCTGCAAAACTTTGATAGGACTCTGCTGAGCATTAATGTTAGTTAATATTTCTGGTGAATAGTGATCTAGTAGTTGTTTAGTTTCTTCTTCGTATTGCTTGAAACGGTTTTGGATCACCTCATCAGTCGCATCATCGAAACGGTTCTCCTTAATAGAACGCTTTCTGATTCTCCTCATCAACTCGTCCCTGTCCGGACATGACAGGTGGAAAATTTGAACAACATTACAATGCTCATCAATTAATTTTGCCTGCTCCATATTTCTAGGAATCCCATCAAGAACCAAAAAGTCGATATCTGGCTTGAACGCATTTGATGTCACTTTCGCCTCAACGGCCGCCTTCCAAAGCTTAACGGTAACATCATCAGGAACTAATTCTCCGCGGCTTGAATATTGGACAAATTCTTGTCCAATATCCGTACGAGTGTCTAAAGATCTAAAAACATCTCCACAGGCACAATGATAAAATCTTGGAGTTTGGCCTAATATACGACCTTGAGTTCCTTTACCGCTTCCGGGAGCTCCGAAAATCAAAAATGTTTCATATTTGGAGTGCTCCTCTTGTTCTTTTTCAGACATATTTTCTTAATAATAATAATTTCCGGCTATTAATTTATCATCATTGACTAACATAA
>JABSSR010000392.1 GCA_013213965.1 Verrucomicrobiales bacterium
AATTAGAGGCAACTCGTAGTCATGAAATTTCTGAAAGATTGTTAAAAAGGTCAGTCGAGGATAATTCTAAATCAAAGCAAAAACTGGCTAATGCGGAAGCTGTTTTAACGCAATCGGTCAAGGCACATGAGGATTTAAAGGTAAGAACAGAACAAGAGAAAAGAGTTCTGAAAACTGTTACTTTTTCGTCAGATTCGACACAGGTCTTTGCAGGTTCCGATGATGGAAGTATTTATTCATGGGAAACAAATGCAGGGAAGCCGTGCGATGTTATTGCCACTAAATCGGGTGCCACGAAAGTAATTACTACTGTAGGAAAAAATATCTTAGTGGCTTCTGCAGATAAGACAGTCAGGATTTGGGATTTGACTCCGAAGTGGAACCTTCAAAAAAAGATTGGGGAATTACAAGATTCTAAAACTTTAGTTGATAGGGTAAATTCTTTGTCGTTTAGCCCTGATGGTAAATCATTAGCTTCCGGTGGAGGAGTTCCATCGAGGAGTGGAGAGTTAAAGGTTTGGAATATTGCTGACGGCAAGTTGGTTTGCGCAAATACTGAATCTCATAGTGATACGATATCGGGAATTTCTTTTAGTCCTGACGGGAAATATATCGCTACGGCGGCTACGGATCGCTTCGTAAAAGTATTTAATATGGAGGGGGCCGTTCTTGAGCGCAGCTTTGAGGGGCATACTAACCATGTTCTTGATGTTGCTTGGCGAGCAGACGGATTTGTTTTAGCAAGTGGAGGAGCTGACCAAGTTGTTAAGGAGTGGGATTTCGAAAAAGGCAATCAAAAACAAACAGTGAAAGGCCATACTAAAGGAGTCAGTTCAATTGCATATATGGGTACCGGAGAAAAGTTAATTTCGAGCAGTGGGGATCAGTCAGTTAGAATTGCAAACAAGCCTTTACCTGACGCAGGTACATTTATTCATTCATCAAGCGTTAGTAACGATGGAACTATAATTGTGGCAGGAGGAGAAGATAGCATCCTTCGCGTTTGGACGGCCGGGGACAGTAAATTATATTTGAAATTACAGTAAAATCTGTAATCAGCTAAAATAAGATAACGTCATTAATTTATGAAAAAAATCACACTAACAATTATTGCTCTAAGTATTTCATTAGCACACGCGGACTTCGAAATTAAGGAGCTATCAGAAAAATATATTAATGTCTTGGATGGGGAGAAAGTTGTGGCTCGAGTAATGACGGCGCATGATACAACTACAGCTGAATCCAGGCATGAAACCTACAAGGTGTACACTCATGTATTTGATGAGCAGGGAAAGACTCTAATTACTAAAGGTGCTGGGGGTCAATTCACCCATCACCGTGGAATTTTTATAGGTTGGTCGAAAACAAAGTTTTCTGGGAAACAAGTCGATTCTTGGCATATGAAAGGTTGTGATCAGATATATAAAAAAATAATCGATTCAACTTCCACTAAGGATCACGCTACTTTGACTATTTTAATTCACTGGGTGACAACTGATGGAGTTGTTTTTATTGAAGAGAATCGTACTCAGACCTTCAAGAGAGTCGAAGCAAAGGGAGCTTACTTGCAGGTGGACTTTGATACTGTTCTGAAGGCTGTAAGTGCAGATGTTGAGTTAAATGGTGATCCTGAACATGCTGGATGTCAGTTCAGACCAAGTGATGAAGTTTCAAAAAACAAGTCTGCCAAATATATATTTCATAAGGACGGACTTGATTTAAAAAAGGATAAGGACCTTCCATGGGCAGCTGAAAGCTTTCAGATTGGTGATAAGATGTATTTTGCTCAGCACATGAGTCATCCCACCATTCCAAAGGGGAATACTTATTCAGCTTATCGTGATTATGGGCGATTTGGAGCTTATTTTGTTAAGAAAATAGCGAAAGGGGATTCCTTGAATTTACGGTATCGCTATCTTGTTGGTAACGGGAAAATCCCGGGACGTGATTATTTCACCGCTCGTTACGAGGCGTTTTCTAATTAAAATTCTCTTTAATTGGTATTGGATATTGTCTTTTGACGTGTCAACAGAGCAAGGATACCAAAGATAAGGATTAGGCCGGGTCCCCACCATCCAATCTTTCCGTAAGACGCCCATCCTGCACCAAGAGTAGCAACAGTCGTAGCAATTATCATAAGGATGTTCCACCTAAGGAGGGAAGAGCCTTCCGGGCGTCTGTCCCCGAGTAAGCTCTTTGAATTCATCATTAAGAGAAATGTTATATAAGCTATTGGAAGTAAAGTCATTCCAAATACAGATACAGGAATTGCTAACCATGGTCCAAGTTCACCCCAAGCTAAGGGCCCAAAGAAGCCGATGCCTCCTACAATCAAACAGCCTACTCTGTGAGGAACCCCTCCATCAGGAACTCCTAACATTTCACAAACGGCAAATCCATTAATTAACATAAGTATGACTATTGTGGATACAGCCATGGCTAATACTCCGATTCCAAATACGTATTGAGAGAAGAGGTTGCCAGTGAAAGGTTTGAGGGCATTCGCTAGTTCAAACTGATTTCTTTTAGCGGTCATCATTTCAAGAGTAGCATTGGCTTTTTCTTTAGACGGCATCGCTATGTAGATAGCTTCTAGTTTATCAGACTTTTCTTCTGAACTTAGCGTTGATTTTTCTTTTTCTGTGAGTTGCTCTACAAGTGAAGCACTATTTTCGAATTTATTATTCTCCATATTACCATGGAACTGGGAGGCCGCAGCGATTACAAGGCAACCCGTCGCGATGACAAAAGGAATAAATAAACCCGTTGAAAGATCAAAAATAGCAAGGCCACGATGCTCTTTACCCCACTTTCGCCGTAGCATTGAATAGGGAAGAAGAAAAGTCATATTGATGCCAACTGTAGTGCCAAAGGCTGCAATAATATTATCTCTTTGGCGTCCAATTATATCAGCTGTCCATTTGTCTCGATCGATTGGATCAAGTTGATCAATATATGGCAGGAAAGTTTCAGAAGGTCTGAACAGTGCTCCGAAATCAGGCATGAGACCACTAATGACATTGGCCCAATTCAACGGGGAATTGGCAGCGAAAGTCAAAACAATTACTACACCAATAAATGAAATGACAACTAATCCTACTAGGATTTTTAACAAAAGTTCGAAGCGGGCTACTCCTTTACTGCCAGCTCCATAAGACCAAATAATTGTTGTCGCTATAGCTAAGACAATCGCTGATATTAGTAATTTTGATCCTGTGGTTTCAGGGAAGACGCCAGGAGCCAAGTTGGTTGCGATTGCTCCGAATGCTAGATTGAATTGAGGTAGTACCCATACCAAGTTTGCAACTATCGTGGCGCCTAGCCATGCCCAACCGAGGAATGGAGAGATGTGTTTATTGATAGATCTAAATGGTCTCTCGCCAGTTGAAAGTGTTACGTATGCAATTGCGCTTAACATTATAATACCAAGAATCATTGCGAGAGGTTGGACCCACATGAAGTTCAGTCCTCCAATAACTCCTACACCAAGTGCACCGACTAAGGATCCTCCTCCAAGAGTTATGGCGCTTTGCAACCATCCTGGGCCACAGAGTTTAGAGTATGTTTTTAGTTTTGCTCCTGTGCCTTTATTAGCTACAGAACTAAGTAATTCCTTTTCTTTAATTAGGGCGTCTTCTGTTTTTGACATTTGAGAGTGTGTTTTATTATTACTGAGATTGGATAATGAAATGAGTTTGAGCTGATGACAAGAGAGTTTCTCGAATTTGACGGCAATGGTGATTGCACGTTATAATAATAGAAATGAGATATTTTATGAGGTTTCTTACTATTTCTATAGGTATTTTTTTAATAAGTCCTGTTTTACAAGCCGTTGATAAACCTAATTTTATCCTCATTAATGTGGATGATTTGGGATGGACTGATCTTGGCTGCTTTGGCAGTAAGATATATGAAACGCCTAATATTGATGATCTAGCTGAAAATGGGATGCGGTTTACAGATGCATACGCAGCGTGCGCAGTATGTTCGCCGACTAGAGCTGCTATTATGACTGGAAGATATCCGGCAAGGTTAGGAGTCACGGATTGGATACGAGCAAGATTTCAAGGTGGGCGAATACCAAATGATAAGAAGAATCCAATGGGATGGATTGGATCTAAGTCTAATAAAGTTTTGTGCCCGAAAAATGCTCTGTGGATGGAAAGTAAAGAAATTACCATAGCAGAACAACTTAAAGGAGTTGGGTATAAGACTTGCCATATTGGCAAATGGCACTTGGGAGCAGATGATTGGTATCCTGATAGGCAAGGATTCGATGAGAATTACGGAGGTTGTGATTACGGGCAACCACCTAGTTATTATGATCCTTTTGCAAATAAAAGATTGGAGGGTATTAACGGGTTGCCTGGGAAAAAGAAGGGGCAATACCTCACTGACCGGGAATGTGATGAGGCCTTAGGATTTATTTCCAGAAACAAGAAGTCTCCGTTTTTTATTTATTTTGCAAATTATGCAGTCCATACACCGATTCAGGCAAAGGCGTCATTATTGGATAAATACAAAAATAAAATCAATAAATTTTCGAATGTTAAACAGAAGAACGCAGCTTATGCGACCATGGTTGAAAGTGTGGATCAGGCGGTGGGGAGGATTCGAGAAAAGCTAAGCGAGTATGAGCTTAGTAATAATACAGTTATTATATTTACATCTG
>JABSSR010000393.1 GCA_013213965.1 Verrucomicrobiales bacterium
AAAGAAAACACCATTGTTATGTCGTTGGCGTGTGAGTTGTGTATTAGATGAAAGCGGGCGTCCTGTAAATTTTTTGATTTCAGTTGCACGTGTCGCGATGAATACAGAATTTCATTCTTCAAAAATAAAAGAGAGAGATGGTAACTTAAATTTGGCAGGTGATGAGATTGACGAGAATCAGAGGGAGAGTTTTTTGGGTCGTGTTGAAGCGTTGGCTATTTCTGCAAGTGGTTTTGCGCATGACTTCAAAAATATACTTACAACAATAGTTGCTAATTTATCTCTTGTCCGTGAATCCGTTACAGATGATTCTATATTATCTGGTATAGATGATGCACTTGAGGCTTCTAGCAAAGGTAAAGACTTAGCGAATGATCTTCTATCTCAAGCACGAGGTTCCAGACAGAGCCATAGGGAAGAAAAGGATATTGGAGAGCTTTTAACTGCTGCAGCTCGCATGTCCACTGCGGGGTCAGGAGCCCATTGTGAAGTATTTATTCAGGAAGGTGCATGGTCAGCTAACGTTAATGGGTCACAAATTTTTCAACTGATAAATAATCTGATTATTAATGCAAGGCATGCGATGGATGATACGGGTACGATCTTTGCCAATCTTAAAAATATTGAACTGACGGATCATTGTGTTGAGGGCTTGGAGGGGGAAAAATATTTACAATTGGAAGTAATTGATCATGGGTGTGGCATTTCTGAGGAAAACTTGGGTAAAATATTTAATAGACTTTACACAACAAAAACGAGCGGAAGTGGTTTGGGGCTTTCCAATTGCCAAGCAATAACAAGAGATCATGGAGGTGTTATAACTGTTGATTCAATTAAAGACAGAGGTACGAGCTTTAAAGTTTACTTACCTGCTACTGGTACAACTGAATATGCGCAGAAAGATCATAAAGAGAATATAATTTACAGTGGTTGCGGGTCTGTGCTGGTAGTAGATGATGATGATTTAATTATAGATACCTCTAGTAAATTGTTAATAGCACTTGGTTATGAGGTTGAGTGCGCCAATTCAGGATCTGAAAGTGTAACGAAATATCGGCGCAGGTTTAATACTGAAAATTCTTTCGCTGTGGTGTTGATGGATATGACAATGCCAGGTGGAATTGACGGTGAAGAAGCGGCTCAACAAATTTTAGACATTGATCCTAATGCGAAAATCATATCTTGCAGTGGCTACAATTCTGAGGATTTGGCTAATGCTTCGGAGTCAAAAGGTGAGCCTGTTTTTTCTGGGATATTATCCAAGCCCTTTGATATTCAAACGATATCTGCAAAGTTTCGCGAAGTAATCAATCCTGTTGATGATTAATTAACGCGAGATCATAATTGCTAGCGATTATGGAGAGCTTCTATTTTTCTTTGGTGATATTCCTGGTAACGTCAAAGTCTCAATTGCTTTTAAGCTTTTATCGATTGCGTTGGGTAAAATGTTAATTGCTTCAGGAATAATGTTGTTAACTTTGCTTTCTTTTATCAGTTTCTCTCCATTTGCAAGAATGTTCAGTGGAATGGAAAAGTTGATAGGTTTCCATTTTGGTTCCTTTAATGTGCCTTCGCCTTTGTAGCGCAAAAGTTTTGATATTGGCCATCCAACTAAACGTAAAGGCCCTCGAGCATTCATTTCTGCTTCAAGATCTAAATTATCGTTCACTCCATCGATAGTTCCTTCCCCATTAAGAATGAAGCCCGGTGTAAGGGCCTGAAAATTAAGAATTTTAATAACTCCTTGATCTGATAAAAAATTGAGTGCAGCTGACTGGGCGACACTATATCCCGCTCGAGGTTGATCAAGAACCCCACTGATCATAGGTGATAAGGGACCAAGAATAGGTATAGAGAAAATGTTTCCTTTTATAAGTGAAGCGGAACCCGATCCTGACCATTTAATCGGTTCCTTTAAGGGAATTTTAAATTGTAGATTGCTACTGAGAATGCCTTTTGTCTTAGTAGGTAATTCAAATAGCTTTACAAGACTGCCAAAATCTATGTTTGATGCGATTATTTCTCCGGAATATAAGTTGGGGTCCTTTTCCATTTTCCATAATCCTTTATGTGAAATTTGTCCTTCTAAGATTTTGGTCTCGATGTTTAGGATAATTTCTTTTCCTTTTAAGAGAATGGAACCTTTAGGTTGATCGAGTGGTATTTTTTTCTTAAAGAGATTTGTATATGCTTGTCCTTTCGAATCAAAGTTGATCTTTAAATTGGATTGATCATTTGTTTTAGTGTCAATAATTCCGTTAATTTCAAGTTTCGGAGGATCTACGAAATTATAGAGATCTAAAAAAGATGCTATGTTTGGTGAAAAATAGGCAGCTAACTTAGTTGGAAATATTTTCCCCGAAATATTCTTCAAATTAACAAGTCCATTTGTAGTTTTAATGGTTGCTCTTTCACCATTAATATAGCCGTCTTCACGATCGAGACGAAATTCTTCAATGATAATTTCTTTTTTATCGATTTGAATTTTTCCGGTTGCTGCAGTTAAGGGGTTTTTTTGATAATGGCAGGGGCCTAAGGCGAAGTAACCTTTTGCTTCCCAGTTGATTGGATTAGTTGTAGAGCCTTTGCCTTTGAGGCTGAGATGAATTGTAGGATTTTCTTCGAATTTGAGATGTGTTAAGAACTTGGGTGGTTGTTTAAAAAATGGAACAAAAACAGTCGGATCCATATTAATTTCAGTATCGAATTGAATGTCTGATAGAGTGTCCCATAAAATGTTTCCATTTGCAGTTCCACTTGCGTGTTGGAGTGTGAGGTTTCTTGCATACCATTTATTTTTTTCGTATGAGAAATCAGCATACGCTTCTTCGAATAAGATTTCTTTGCTAATGAAACTGCCGGATTTAAATGTGCCGATTAATTCAACCTGTAATTTAGGGTCATGGTTAGTTGGGAGTTCTAAATTCCCTAAATGTAATTCCCCCCTTGCTTCAATTTGAGGTGAATTAATAAATGTGATATCATCTAATAAAGGACTATTTCCAAACGAGGTGAGTAAACTCTGAAAATCAATAGTTGATTTGAAGTTAAATGGTATTTTTTTACTATTTATTGACCAATTAGCGTCACCAAAAAGAGTCCCCTTACTATCATCAATTCTAAGCTCTTTAAGATTAATATTAGAATTAATATATTCAGCATTTGCGTAGATGCTTTTATATTTATATCCCGCACGTTTTACATCTTTTGCATTAATTATGACTATGGCTGAAGTTGTTGAAGGATTATCTATATCGCTAGCAAATTTAATTTGAATATGAGGTGGATTGTTCTTTTTAAAATCTAATTGATTTATTTCATCTAACGCTCGATTTATTAATTCTCTTCCTTCTTTTATAAGAGTGATTTCTTCTTCTGGTAAGGATGGATTTATTATATTGTTTTGCCTTTGTTGTGAGCGGAGCAATGATCCCATTACATTTATCCGAATTCCGTTCACATGACCTTCGAAATATTTTATTTCTATAATGTCGGGTGGAATTATTATTTTTGCTCGTAAGTCTTTAATTTCTAATTTTTTACTTTCAGGTTCCTTGGGATTAATTGGAATTGAAATGTCGGCATTACGAAACTCCACTGAGTTTAACGATTGTTTCTTTCGTAATAATTTAATGGGGTCTATATCAAGGGTAATATTATCAATAGATGCGAGCAGAGGTTTATTTTTTTCGTTGGCATAGATTTTAACATTTCTTGCAACTAGTCCTTGAAAGGGATCTATTGTTAATTTTTCTATTTCGGCATCAATTCCGCGTTTTTCGAATTCTTCCATTATGAGCTTTCGCCATTTCTTGGTGAAGCCTTCGTTATAAGCATATACGGCAATCCAAACGCCAAAAATAACGGTTAATAGGAAAAACAGACGAACAAATATATGCAGTATGCGTTGCATTCGATATAAGCTCATAGGATTATCTCCTATGGTCAAATGTCTATCATTAATACTAAGAGAACCCCTTTAATTTAAATGTGACAGATTAGTGTATAGGTTAAAACAACTTTTTAATATTAGAAATGTTGAGTTTCATCTCATTAGGAAGCGGAAGTTCAGGGAATAGTGCTCTCGTTTATACCGAAAAGACATTTGTCTTAGTTGATGCAGGTATAAGTGCTAAGCAATTACGCATTAAGTTAAAGGACGTGGGGGTTGACCCTGATAAGTTAGACGGAATTTTAATAACACATGAGCATGGAGATCATACTAAAGGATTGGAAGTGTTTTGTCGCAAATTAGACGTTCCCATTTACTGTAATGCAGTTACTAGGGAGTCTCTTTCATCGAACGTTAGCAGTGCTGAAATTTGGCGCATAATTGAATGCGGTGATCCTTTTTCAGTAGGGGATATTGTAATAAATGGTTTTCCCGTCATGCATGATGCTGTTGATCCGATGGGATTTATCTTTGAAAAGAATGGGAAAAAATTGGGATTTGTTAGTGATGTTGGTCATGTCACAGAAGTTATGAAATCTACTTTGAGTTTAGTTGATACAATTTTTATAGAAGCAAATTATGATGAGACGTTGCTTCAGAATGATGAGCGAAGGCCCTGGTCATTAAAACAAAGGATAGCGTCACGTCATGGACACCTTTCAAATAAGCAAGTGGCAGAACTTGTAGGATCGATAGCAGGGGGAGGTATGTTACAGAGGGTGGTTCTTGCTCACCTTAGTGCAGATTGTAATTCTCCTGAAATCGCGAAGGCTGAGATAATTTTGGCTTTGTCGATGAAAGGCATAAGTGGAGTGGAAGTAATTTGCGCTAAACGTGATCAGGTTAGTGGTCCTTTTATGGTGGAATGTTCTGATGAAAAGGATGCTCAATTTTATGAAGGGGGAGATTATTCCCAAGGTGAGTTCATTTTATTTGATTAAATGAATGCGATTATTTGCTATGAGAGAATTTTATATATTTGGTCATTGATATACGGAATTGATAATCGAAAGTAACAACATTATAACTTTAACCTGCATTGTAAGTTGCGTGATATTCCGCTAACTCCTTCATTTGATATTTTTGAAGACCGATCTTCGAAGGGTAATCTTGTGCCTGTATATGCTGAGTTAACTGCTGATTACGAGACTCCTCTTTCGGCTTTTCACAAGATTTCAGATGGATGCCATAGTTTTCTTCTTGAATCTGCTGAAAGTACGGACCGAGCGGGAAGATATTCTTTCATAGGAAGTAACCCCAGAGCAATCATTGAAGCGCGTGGTACAAAGGTCAAAATTACCGAGAATGATCAGCCTAAAGAGTTTGAAAGTGAATCTGGTGATCCTTTGTGCGAATTAGAAGAATTCATGAGGCGGTACCAACCCGTTGCAGGGCCCGAACTCCCTGTTTTTTATGGAGGAGCGGTTGGTTACCTTTCCTATGATGCAGTGCGATATTTTGAGTCTAGCATTCCTGAAGCACCACCAGATGAGTTAGATTTACCAGACATGCTTTTTATGATTACGCAGACCGTCATAATATTTGATCACCGTCTTCGTAAATTATTAATAGTTTCCAATGTATTTATAGACGAGCAAGACGACTTGAACTGTCTTTACATGCAAGCAAAAGATGAAATTAATGAGATTGCTAGAAAGTTGCATGCGCAGGCTACCTTTTGTCCTTTAATAGAAGGCGTCGTCAATGATCCGGTAGTTTCACAGAGTAATACAACTAAGGATGAATATTGTGAAATGGTTAACAAGGCCAAGGAATATATTCATGCGGGTGATGCTTTTCAGATCGTTCCATCACAACGGTTTGAAGTCGAATTTGGTGGCGAACCTATTGATTTGTATAGGGCTTTGAGATCTGTTAATCCCTCTCCATATATGTTTTGTTTACAGCTTGGCAAGGATCTATCTCTAGTGGGATGTTCTCCAGAAGTTCATGTTCGTGCAATTGATCAAAAAATAGATATTCGGCCGATTGCAGGGACTCGCTGGAGAGGAAAAACTCCACAAGAGGATGATGCTTTAGCAGAGGAACTTCTTAGCGATCCGAAGGAGCGTGCAGAGCATATAATGCTTGTAGATTTGGCGAGGAATGATGTTGGTAGAGTTTCTGAATATGAAAGCGTTAGTGTAGATGATTTCATGATAGTAGAAAGATATAGCCATGTGATGCATATTGTTTCTAATGTAAGTGGGAAATTGGCTAATGGAAAAACAGCTTATGATGTGATGCGGGCAACTTTTCCCGCGGGGACAGTGAGTGGCGCGCCAAAGGTCAGGGCAATGGAGATAATCAATGAATTGGAAAAGAGCAAGCGATGTGCGTATTCTGGAGCAATAGGGTATTTCGGATTTGATGGGAATCATGATTCATGCATTGCTTTGAGGACGGCAGTTATGAGAGGCGGTAAAGCTTATGTTCAGGCAGGAGCAGGTGTAGTTGCTGATTCGGATCCTGAATATGAATACAATGAAACTGTCAACAAAGCCATGGGGTTGATTCGGGCCATTGAACGTGCTCGAGGTTTGTCTAATAGTGAATAATTAAACAGGTCTATTCCATATGCCAATTAATCTAATTTGAGAACGGGATGGATAGTGTCATTAGAAATCGGAATGCTGAGTATAGAAACTGCTCAGATAAGATTGATTGGTCAACATGGAATCCTAATATGCATGCTACCCTTCTTTTTCTTTTAAGAGGAAAAGAAGTATTGTTAATTCATAAAAAAACAGGCTTGGGTGCTGGTAAGATTAATGCGCCTGGCGGAAAGATAGAGAAGGGGGAAACAGCTGAACAAGCTGCAATTCGAGAAGTGCGCGAGGAAATTAGGATTGAGGTTAATTCACCTAAGGAAATGGGAATTTTACATTTCCAATTTGTTGACAGTGAATGCTTGGCGCTACGCTGTACTGTTTTTTGTGCTTCTCAATTTCAAGGCAATCCTTCTGAAACTGATGAAGCCGAGCCTTTTTGGTGTAGTTTTGATGAAATACCATATGAGCAAATGTGGGCAGATGATGCCCTTTGGCTTCCAGGTATGTTATCAGGAAAAAAGTTTGATGGTGAATTTGTTTTTGATGGTGAATTAATGCTTTGGAGTAACTTGCGCTGGCGGTGAATATTTTTTAACACATGAAAAACAATTTCATGCGATAGTAATGTTTAATTAATGTGTAATCGCAGATGGTAAGATATGTCATCGATGAGAGGTTGGATACACTTCATTATTTACTTCCCCTGTATTTATTTTTTTGCTTCTAGGGAGCTTTCAGTTAGGGCAAATGAAGTTCCTTTTCTTGATGTAGAAAACGATTCAGAAACGTTAGTTTTAAAAGTTTTAGGAAGCCCAGAAAAGTCTCAGAGGATTGAATTTAAAAGTGATTATAGTCCTTGGGCTATATTGACTTCAGATACTGGAAAAAATGAATGGAGTTTCCCAATATCAAATTCTGATCAACGAAGATTATTTAGAGTTGTGGAATCAGTTCGTCCTAGAATCGTTTCACATAGCTCATGGAAGCGAAGTATAGACTTCCCTGACGAGCCTTTTCTTTCAGAAAATTTAGGGGAATCTTTTGAAGTCGTTAAGTGGGTAAAGTTTGTTATTTTAACTGACGATTCAAATCGGGTTTATTTCCAGGATTCAAGAAAATATCTCTTTCATTACGATTTTGCCAAGAATCGCTTAAAGCCATTCAGAGGTATGACAGCTGAAGAGTTTAATGATGCGACATTATATCTTGGTAGTCAAAAAGCTATTCTAGGAGCAATTCTAGTTGCGCCATACTCTAAGGAATATGCTGTGCAGTTTATAGGTCAGGATTTGTATCCAAAAGAAATGATGAAGTTTCTTTTTGAGACCGTTGAAAATTCGATCAATGGAGTTCAGGAATGGGATGCGTATTTAATGCCGGTTGCTGCTCATGCATCTTCTATCCAAGCCGATGTAGAGTATTATCAGGAAAATAATATTGCTATTGCAAATCCAGACCGGTGGTCGGGTCAGAGCGGCTGCTATGTTCCTGGATGGGCCATTGGTAGATTAAAGTTTATTCAGTCAGATGAAATTGATGAAGCTTATTTGAGAGGTGAACTCAAACCCACAGATATTTTACTCACGGATTTTGTTCCCGATGAAATTCCATACGTTGCGGGTATTCTTTCGCTTTCTCCGACAACCCCTAACTCGCATGTTTCCATACTGGCCCAATCTTATGGGATACCTTTTGCCTACATAAAGGAGTCAGTCGGGCGCGCAAAAGCGATGAGTCTGGTTGATTCTTTGACTCTTTTAAGGACCTCCAGTGGTTATTGGGGGAGTTGCAGTATCGAGACTCTTGATGCTTCCAGTGTCTCAGATCCATATCTCAATGAAATGCTTGAGCTCAAGAAAGCTCCTGAGCTTGATGTCAATAGTAAGGGTTCAAAGGGAGCGATCGCTATTAAAGATTTGTCCAAGGTATGGCCTTCGGATAGTCGTTATATAGGAGGCAAAGCTGCAAATTTTGGATTTTTGCGTAGGACAGTTCCAAATAATTCTCCTGAAGCAATTGCATTCACTTTTGATCTTTGGGATCAATTCATGGACCAGCCGATGGGTGATAAAACTCTTAGGGAGGAAATTAACTCCAGAATCGAGCCGTTTTTGTCATGGCCTACCGATATAGCTGGTCTTGATAAAGCTCTTCGGGATATCCGAAATATTATCCTAAAAGCTTCGGATTTTTCTGCTGAACAAAAGTCAGCTATTCTTAATGAGCTTTCCGGGTTTTCTCCAAACGGAAAAATCCGTTTCCGAAGTAGCACGAATGTTGAGGATACGAGGTACTTTGTAGGTGCTGGACTTTACGATAGCTTTAGCGGTTGTGTTCTTGATGATACTGATAATAACGACACTGGTCCGTCTCATTGTGATCCCGATGAGCCAGATGAACGGGGTGTGTTCCGCGCAATGCGAAAAGTTTATGCTAGTTTCTATAACTTGAATGCTTATCTAGAGAGACTGAGACATGGAGTCGATGAATCGGAGATTGGCATGGCATTACTGGTACATCATTCATTCCCGGATCCGATTGAGTTGGCTAATGGTGTTGCCGTTATGGAGCGAAATGTCAGTAATACTAATACGGATTTGCAAATCCAGATGGTGAGCCAGAAAGGCGCACTTTCTGTAACCAATCCAGAAGGGGAGGCAATCCCAGAAGTAGTTAGCGGATATATTTACAGAGGAAGTTCCAATTTTGAGGGAGTGAACCTGCAACAACGTTCATCTCTTTCACTTCTCGGTGAGGAGGCAGTTATGGATTGGGAAGAGGATTATCTTTCAATGATTGAGATGCTCTATCAAATCAGTCAGGCATACATAGAGCGATTTCCTGAAAATCAGGAGCCTCATCTCGAATTTGAATACAAGAAGGTTCGTGGTGGCGAGCTTGTTATAAAACAAATTCGAGAAATCCCAATGAACTCAAGTAGTGGGTCTGAAGATCTCGCAATTATAGGATCGTCATCGGAGTTGATGGTTTTTCAGGGTGAATATGGAACTGTAATGGGCAACCATAGGCTCAAGTCGCTTTGGAGAATGAAGGGCGAAAACCGGTGGGTGAACCCTCAAGCTGAAAGAAACTCATTTATCGCTGAAACACAGGTTGAAATTGCTCTTAATGGTGCAACAAAAAACATTAATGGAAAGCCTTCGGATTGGTCTAACCATCGGTTTAGAATGCGCCAATCGGGTAACCAGGGTTATGCCCGAGATTCGTGGAATTGGAATAGTGAGCATGGTCAGGCTAGCTATTGGATTGATGGTCAAATGCCTAATTCTACTGAGTATGAAAAAGATCCGGTTCGAGGTCTCTCTCAGATTAATTATTTCTTAGGTGCTGATTACAGGAACTCCGTTCCTGTTTATAATTCTGGATTTGATGGGGTCAATGAAAACACTACAAAAAACGATACTGTTAAACTTGTACCCGGACACCCATCTGATCCAGCGCAAGAGGGTAGTATGTTGCAGGCTCGATCTTTTTCATCAGGAGGAGTTTCAATTGAAACCCAATTTTACTGGCCACCTTATCCAAAGGGACCAACCGCTGGGTATACGTCTCCGCTGGAAAAATGGGTTCAGACTACCATCACTGGGTTAACTGCTCAGCCAATTATTCTGAAGGGATATTTTTCGCAAACTTACCGTCCTGGGCATCATAATTTTTGGGAAGATTTCGTATTTGAGCCTGGTCTTGATGAAGAGTTTGATTCTTCGAAAATCAGTGAACTCCAAAAGAGAAACGTTAGGCAGATTCTTTTATTTACCGATCCTTGGGGGCAGGGTGGAGCCATTAAAATCATCGGGTTAAATGGCAAACTGAGAGATCCTTAGAATCATTCATTTTTTACATATGAGATGATTTGATTGTCATCTTCACCGGCAGCCCAGACGACTCGAAGAAAATCGGCTGGATGGATATTATGAGTTTGAAGGAAATTCATATCTCCTTGGCAAGAATACATTACGTCTGGATGTAATTCACCTCGAAGCTTGGCTCGAGCTTTTGTTATAATTCTTGGGAGCCATGATATATCGCCTAATTTCGAATCACGAGACGGCAGATCTTTTGATGTGATTTCATTGGTGCTTATTTCTTTCTTTTGGATGGTGTAGAAGTAATCTCTCCTAGCAGCAGCAATGAGTATTGCAGTTTCAATACTTGGTGCTCCGATATCACAATAATCTTCAACGAAATCAAAAAATTCACGTGGTTTGTATCCGATTGAGTTGAAATATTTTAGATCTTTATCTGAGAAAAACTTATCTAGGTTTTGATCACCAGAGCGGTATTTTTCAATGCTCGATTTGAACGTAGTCAAAAATTTTTTTTCCCAGGAGAAATTGTCCATAATTTTATTTATTTGTAGTTGGAGATTAATTGATTCTTCAAGAGGTTCACAGTTTCAAGGTCAAGATATGATGAAAATTGTGAGTATGGTAATATAGAAACTCAATTAAACGTTTGTTTGAATTATTTCTAAATACGTGCTAATGAAGCTAATTAGTGTCTATAGCTCAGAGAGAATCAATTTCAGCATCAGCATCAGCATCAGCATCAGCTACTAAAATGCGGTTACTGGA
>JABSSR010000394.1 GCA_013213965.1 Verrucomicrobiales bacterium
ACCGGAAATCACTAATATAAAAGAGCATGTTGTCTTTGCATCTCAGGGAAATAAGGTATTACTCGAAAGAGAAATGGGTCGACGGAGGAAAGGAATGTGGAGATTGCCTGAACGGTCAGCAGGATCATTGAGAGGATTGCGCATACTCGCTGTACAAAAATATGGCATAACGCGTTACCGGGTTACGATGAATGTTTACGAAGCAAAAAAAGAAAAGGCCCTTAAAAATGAGCAGTGGTTCAGTATCGGAGAAGTAGAGCATTTACCAATGCCGAGCCCTTACCGTCGGGTATTACAAAAAATCATTAAAGTATGAGGTCTTTTATTTTTTAAAAGGGCCAAACGATTTCTGTTTCTTCGTGCAGAATGTCAAGAATGAGGGGAGGTTTGATGATGTCTTCTAGGACCGATCGGTTCGTGATGCTTGCCGTGTCCCTCTCGTCGTTAATATGATTTAATATAATTCCCATCAGTTCGAGCCCCATACTTCGTATCGCGTTTGCTGTGAGAATTGTTTGGTTGAGTGCCCCTAGTTTATTATTAACTACGATCAGGACAGAGTTTCCAAGATCCGCTGCCAGATGTCCCATTGAATATTCCGGGTTAATTGGCACTGCCCACCCTCCTGCACCTTCCGTGAGCACGTGATTGTAGGACCGTGTTAGTTCAAGATGAGCGGATTTGATTTTATCAATGTCGATGGTAATTCCTTCGATGGATGCCGCCGCCATCGGGGCGGCCGGTGTTTTGAGAAATATTGGATTGACGGTGTCTACTGATTTAGGTGGGGGGCTACTAGCATTGCTGATAATTTCAGCATCTTTCCGGTCACCACAAGCGATGGGTTTGAATCCGACCGCAGTTTGTCCTGTGCGGGCGATGGCGGATAGCAACAATGTAGTGATGTAAGTCTTGCCGACGCCGGTATCTGTCCCAGTGATGAAGAGATTCACGATCCGATTTCGGTTTGTATAGATTCTGCGATTTTCGTTGCCTGAGAATTCACAAATTCTTCATCCTTTCCTTCAACTAAAATTCTTATTTTTGGCTCAGTCCCTGAGTATCTTATAAGGACCCTCCCTTGCTCACCTAACTTAGCTTGTGTTTCCTGTATAAGGTCATTTGCTTTGAGTTGTTCAATTTGTGTTTTTTTGGAAACGGAAAGGTTCACGAGTTTCTGAGGGAACTTATTAATTACCTTTCTTAATTCGGATAGTGGCTTTTCTGTTTGTAATACTACTTTTATAGCGGCCAGTGCGGCAATGATTCCGTCACCCGTTGTATTGTGGTTTCGATAGATGATATGACCACTAGGTTCTCCTCCGAAATTGGATCCAATACTTCGCATTCTTTCCATGACATTCCGGTCTCCGATCTCGGCTCTTTCTACTATCCCTTCGTGATCCTTAATGCATTCATCGAGTCCATAATTGCTCATTTTTGTTCCTACTACCGTATTTGCTGATAGTTCATTTCTTTTTAGCATATGACATCCAATGATTGCCATGAGTTCATCCCCATCGATTGGGTTCGCATTCTCATCGCACATCAGTATTCTGTCGGCATCCCCGTCATGGGAAATACCGATGAAGGATTGATCCTCTTTTGCTAAGCTAGAAAGGACCTTTGGATGAGTGCATCCGCAATCCATATTAATATTATCCCCGTCAGGCGCATTGAAATGACAGACCAGATCCGCTCCTAGGCCTTCAAGAATTCTCTGACTCGTTTCATATGATGCTCCGTTCGCCGCGTCTAGGGTAATGCGCATTCCTGATAATGGTTTTTCTGTAGTTTCTTTGATGAATAATTCAATTATTCTTGAAACATAGGACTCAACAGCACCTACCAGAGGAGTCGTTCTGCCAATTTCTTTTCCTGTAGCACGTACAGTTATTGGCTGCTCTGAGAGTATTTTTTGTTCGATTCTTTCTTCTTGTTCTAATGAGAGTTTGTATCCGTCATTGGAAAAGAATTTAATTCCATTATCGGGTGGTGCG
>JABSSR010000395.1 GCA_013213965.1 Verrucomicrobiales bacterium
AATAACAGAAATTCTTTTTTCATCATTTAACCGGGGTACCAGATTTTACGAACATCTTCTTCTTTTCTAGTATAATTCCAAGCCCGATCAATTAGTTCATGAAGGTCAACTTTGGGGCGCCAATCTAATAGAAATTTAGCTTTGCTGTTATCAAGCCAAGTGGAGCAGTATTGGGTCTTAACTAGGACGCTTTCAAGATTTCTGGTTTCTTTGAGGTATTTTGAGACTTTTTTATAATCTACAGGTTCGTCCATGCAAATGTTAAATGTTTGCCCCTTTGCTGGGACTGGATTGAGTATTGCACATTGGATTGCTCTTACAAGATCATCGACATGAACGAAGTTTCTTTTTATGGGAACATTTTGCGAATCAAGCATAAGCGGAATAGTTCCTTTCTTGTGGTGCTGATCCGCTTCATTTTCATCTACCAGTTCTCTCCATACAGGTCCTCCAAAGACGTCTTTTCCAAATGAGAGGCTGAACTTGAAATCATCTTTTTCCATAATCCAGGGTGCTCTTAGGCAAGTGCCAGGAAAATCATATTGTATTTGATACTGTTCTAACATTACCTCTTCCAGTACTTTTGATAGTGCATAGCACCCAGGGTAAGCTGTATGTTTTTGAGCTTCGGTCACAGGTATCGAATGATCATAAAAAAAATGTCCCATTGAGGCATCGCCTCCGACCAGAATGAAATGTTTAAATATTGAACTTTTTCTACATTCTTCTAAAAGCCAGAACAGACCCTTTACCGTAACGTCCATCACCTTCTCCGGAGTCTCTTTACAGGTTGCTAAGTGGATTACATGAGTGATTCCTTTAAGAGCTTCAGTAATAGTTTTTTGGTCTGCGATAGATCCTTTTATTGTCTCGATTCGGTCAGTTGGATTTAATGTTCTGTTGTGACAAAGTGCAACTATTGATGCATTTTCGAAATCTTTTGATTCAAGAATTTCGGCAATGCATGCTTGGCCGACTTTTCCGGTGGCACCGGTGACAAGAATACGCATAGGACTAGAAAACACTTCAAGATAGTTTTGAGCAAGTCAGATAAACGTAAAATAGATAAATATCTTCATTACCAACTACTTATGGATACAGTTGGTGTCTAGTAATGTCATTGACTCTCTGTAACCTTCTAATCAATTGAATATGAGAACTAAAACGTGCTGGGGGTTGAGTTTGAATCACACTACTTACCACATGGATTGATATTATCTTATCCTACGTTTCACGTCTTAAATGTTGTTTAATGACTTTTTGATTTTCTTTACCAAGAAAGCTATATCTTTTTCTGAATGGTTTGCAGAAACTGTAATTCTAATCCTGGCTGATCCTTTTGAGACTGTCGGGTATCGTATGGCCGGAGCTAATATGCCTTCACGGTGAAGGTTTTCTGCGATCTTTAAAGCGTGCAATTCATCTCCAATAATTAATGGAATTATGGCTCCCTGAGGTCTAGAAATCTGGAGCTCATTACATAGATGATCTATATTTCGATGAAGAGTACCCCGTCGTTCTTCGCCTAACTTACCTTTGATTAATCTGAGGCCAGCAAGAGCTGCAGCTGCCTGTGAAGGCATGGGTGCTGTTGAATAAATAAAACTCCTTGCCCGATTAAGGATTAATTCAGTACATGTTCTTGATGAAACAGTAACTGAGCCAGCGGCTCCAGCGGATTTGCCAAAAGTTGTCATGAGGAAATCAACTCCTTTAATACAGTTTTCTCTGTGAGCGAATCCTTTTCCGCTTTCTCCAATTATTCCAAAAGAATGAGCTTCATCCAAAAGAAGCAGTGTTTGATGTTGCTCTTTTAGTTTAATTATTTCTTTTATTGGAGGGACATCCCCGTCCATGCTGAATATTCCTTCAGTCACAATTAGTATTCGTTTTTCTTTTTGATTTTCCTTGTTAATTGAATTTAGGATTGTCTTTAGATTTTCAATATTATTGTGTGGAAATGTTCGAACCGTGGCACCGCTTAGCCTTGAGCCATCTATGAGTGATGCATGGCACAGTTTATCAAGAATAACTGTATCTCCTTTTTGCAGTATAGCTCCTAGTGTTCCTAGAGCAGCGCCGTATCCGTTTGCAAAGAAAAGTGAAGAATCCTTACCGAAAAAACTAGCCGTTTCTTTTTCTATTAAGAGATGAGGAGTTGTTCCTCCTGACAGCATTCTAGAAGCGCCGGACCCTACGCCGTATGATGCGATTGTTTCTGTGACCGCTTCTTTGATGGCTTCATTTGCTCCTAGACCAAGATAATCGTTCGAAGAAAAATTCAGTAATGATAAATCTCCTGAATGAAACGTTCTGCCCGTGGCTGATGCGCCATATTTGAGTTCTCGGTAAAGATTGTCTTCCCGGAGCTTATTAAGTTCTGATCCAGGATCTCGCATTGGCCACGATATGGGAAAATTTTATGTTTTAGCCGCTGGCTGCGGCTCCTTCTATTTCACCGCCTCCGGAATGAGCAAGTTCTTGTAAATTTTCTGGTAGATATTCTTTGAACCGTTTTTTGTCGATTGATTTCATGTATGCTTCAAATGGGGAGATCATTCCACTCTTAAGTTTTTCCCAGATAGATTCGTCCATAAATTGCATGCCTTCAGATTTTCCTCCTATAATTACATCATAGAGTTTTTGCGTTGCTCCTTCTCGAATAATTGCGGCCACTGCTGAATTAGATACCATGATCTCATTTACAGCAACTCTGCCAGTGAACAAGGGAGAACCTGTATCTTGGTTTACCTGGGTGTCGTCACACTTACACAGTAGTTGAGCGACTACTCCTTTTAAAGAAGCCGCCAGCATGGTCCTTATCTGACTTTGTTTGTCAGCAGGGAAAACATCAATGAGTCTGTCTACGGTTTTACGGGCATTATTAGTATGAAGAGTACCAAATACGAGGAGGCCAGTTTCTGCGGCCGTGAGAGCAAGGGATATAGTTTCAAGATCTCGCATCTCTCCAACAAGAACAATATCAGCATCTTCACGAAGGGCTGCTCGTAGACCGTCAGCAAAGCTAGGAGTTTGGATGGGGACTTCTCGTTGAGTTATAATACTCATTTTGTTGTTGTGAACAAATTCAATAGGTTCCTCCACAGTAATTATGTGCCGAGAAAAGTTTATGTTAATGTAATCCATTAGAGCAGCAAGAGTCGTTGACTTTCCTGAACCAGTTGGCCCTGTTACCAATACAAGACCGCTTCTGATGTGCCCGAATTCGCGTACAACATCAGGTATGCCTAATTGTTCTAATGACGATATCTTGGTGGGTATTAGACGGAAAACACACGCATAGCCATTACTTTGTTTTAAGTAATTGCAGCGGAACCTTGATTCCTCATCCATTTCATAAGCGAAGTCAAGGTCACCACTAGACACATAACGTTCCCAGCCTTCATCTCGAGCAATCTCTTTCATCATGCCCTCTAATACGTCCTTGGTCAGAACGCTTTCTCCTTCTAAGGTAGCTATTTCACCATGAACACGTATCTTTGGAGGTTGACCTTCACTGAGATGGAGATCTGAGCCTCCTCTTTCGATCAAGCGATGGAAATATTTATCAATTTGGTGATTCATCAGGCAGAAAAATTATATCTTAAAGTGTTTCTTCATGTTTGGTATATCAGCACAGCGAGAAAGGCATTCCTCTTGGCTAATTAAGCCAGCATTATAGAGTTTTTTCAATGAATCATCCATTGTGATCATGCCAACGGCCTTTCCCGTTTGCATGATTCCAGGGAGCATGAAGCTTTTACCCTCTCGAATGGAGTTAGCGACGGCAGGAGTGTTCATGAGAAGTTCCAGGCACAGTTCACGCCCCTCTCCGTCTATCCTAGGGATCAGTTGTTGCGAAATGATTCCCCGAAGGGATACGCTGACCATGATTCGGATCTGATCCCTTTGATCGTTCGGAAACACGTCAAGGACACGATCGAGTGTTCGAGCTGCGTTACCCGTGTGCAGTGTAGCAAGAACAAGGTGACCAGTTTCTGCGGCAGTGATGGCTAAGGAGATGGTTTCTAGGTCTCGCATTTCTCCCACCATTATAACATCAGGATCTTCCCTTAACGATCCTCTTAGAGCTGCTGCAAATGACTCTGTATGAGTGTGAACTTCACGCTGATTGACGTGACAGTTTATCGATTCGAAAACGTATTCGATTGGGTCTTCTAAGGTAATAATATGATCGGTTCTCTCTTTATTAATGTGGTCAACAAGTGAAGCAAGAGTAGTTGATTTTCCTGATCCTACTGATCCAGTGACTAGAACTATGCCATTTTGATATTGAGTCAGAGGTTTGATGGATTCTGGAAGTCCAAGTTCATCCATCGTTCGGAGATTAGTACTAATGATACGAAAACAGAGATCGTAACCAAGTCTTTGAAGTACAACTGAAGCTCTGAATCTACCAAAACTGTTTTGATAAGCAAAATCAACATCGCCACGCTCGGTAAGACGTTGTTTTTCTTTTTCACCCAAAAATCCCATTGCTAGACGCTCAGTGTCTTCGGGCCCTAAAACTGCTGCATTTTCCCAAATTGCTTGCAACGTTCCATATCGGCGCCATGTAGGTTTTGCGTTGGTGGCAAGATGAATATCTGAGCAGTCATATTCTTGACCGATTTTTAGGTATTCATCGACATGAGAAAGAATTTCTACTTCTTGCTCTTGGCTTTGTATTGTGGAGTTTTCAGCCATACAGATAAAAGGCGCATAAATTACACCTTAGAGGAACAAGCGTCCAGCTACTTCCTAATTTTTAGGAAAAATATTTATTTTCAGTTAATCTTTATTTGTGGATTTTTTGCTGAATTAGGTTATCTGGCTATTTGTCATAATTTTTCTTAATAGCTGTAAATATAACCAAGCTTTTTCCATTTTAGTTTGTCAAAAAATCCTATTTTGAACAGGTATTAAAATAGTTATTTCTTCTATAAAGGTACTGATATAACTCGTATCAGTGCTTATTATCCGATCATTCCAATTAAATGGCAGTTAATCGTTACTTATTTAATTCTTAAATCCACAGAGTCGTTATTCATCAATGATAATTCTTCCTCGAGAAAAATCATAAGGATTCATTCTGACCAAGATGCGTTCCCCGATCGTTAATGTCGTTTTATCTTTAATTTTCAGTGGGAGGTGGGCGTGTATTATCTTTCCATTTGGCAATGAGGCTCGAACAATGCTTTCGGTTAATTGTTCTATGATGATAGCTTTACCAATGATTTTGTCACTTTCACTGATTGAGTTTTTCTTTGGCATGAATTTCTATATTAAGATTTATTTTCATCCTGCATCGGTCCAATGGACCAGAGGCGCGAGTGTTTGTAACCCATCATGATGCCAAAAAATTGAAGGGTCTTGAGATGAGCCGAGAGGACAGATGCGGGTAGCACCGCAAAGACTTAAGGTTTCGGCTCTTTTTATTGAAAAAGGATAAAGTGCAATAGTGCTGAGGTGTTCTTTATTGATGTTAAGTGCATCGTTAAGACTGTTTGGGAGAGGCTTAACAAAAACAAATCGACCAAGAGGAGAAGCTGCGAATTGAGGGTCCTCTTCATAAACAACAGTCCAATCTGTATTGGAATCGCTTTTCCATATTTGTACACTGGTATCGTTTGAGGATCTAAAAGAATAACTTCGTCGAAGATCATCGATTTTAATGTTCTCTTCAATTGTTCTGCCAGTTGGCGGATATTTTGTGTTTAATTCACTGAGTGCATCAGCTAGTTTTGCGGCAAAGGATCTTGGCTGTTCTTTTGGATGGACATAGATATCGTGAGGGGAAAGGCATCCTTGCTGATCATATTTTGCTATATCTAGTGCAGTTAGCTTTGCGGCTTCCTTGTTTTCATCCGAATCAATTACCGCAATACTGACCTTGTGGTTATGAGGTATGAAAATCTGGCTGGGAAATAATTTAGATTCTATTTCATTGACAGTCTCATCTGAGCCAAAAACGATTACAGCCCTTGCAGATCGGAGCCATTCAGTTGATGTTTGTCTGGACCTCGTTATTTCTATTAATGATTTAAGTTCACTGGGCAATTTTTCGACAAAATCTTCTACTTCTTGTATGCCTTCTGATGGGAGCTTTATTTGATTGAAGGCACCAATGAGGAGACCTCGAGTAAGAGTTTGGATAGCAGCTGCTGGAGTGTTTCCTGATACAATATGCAAAATTGGAGAAATGGGATGGGCTCGAGTGTAAATATCACCATAAGAAATAAAACGATCCAGGGAGTCTCGATGACCTAATTCTTTTGCAACGAGTTCCAGTAACGTTTCGGCTTGTGTGCCGATTGCTTTTGATAAAGCCGTTGCTCTTTTATTTGTGTCCATATTTAATTTTTGAGAGCATTTCGTCAGCGGCCCGTGAGCAACCGCGCGGAGTAGATTTTTTATCGCGCCCTAACAGTTCAAAGGTATTGCCTTTCTTTTTAGCGAGGTCATTAGTCATTATTGAAATAGAAGAGCCCAGGTTGGCAAGGTCGTATATTGAAAGAAGTCCAATTCCCTCGTCAGGCACTTCCTCATCAGATCCAGGCTTCAAGACTCGGGTTCTGACCCAATGGCATCCTTTATGAATGTCATGCATTCCTATCGAGTAGAACTGAGAGCTTAACTCCGTCATGCTGTATTCGTTGATAATATTTTCAATGGGAACATTAAGATTGTTATTAATCATCATATAAAAGTCTTCTTTGCTTATTTCCCTGCCGCTGCCTTTGTAGCCTCCCGTCTCCATGACCCAACTATTTTCTGGTAATGTTGGAATATCTTTTCCCGATTCGAATAGATGTAAAAATGCGAGTGCAGTTCCTGCCAGAACAAGAGGACGATTATTTTTTTTAATAATCAATTTCAAATTTGAATGATCTAAGTGACCAGATGAATTAATTAAAAATTTACCTCCGAGTGTTGAGAGCATGTGAATTAAGCTTGAATCAGGTGAAGCTGGAGGGCTTTGGGTTAGGCAGATTATAGGAAGCTTAGGTAGTTGCAGATTGGCCCATGTAGAATGAATTGATTTTTCGTATAATTTGAGGTTGTGGAAATGATGAGAGCCTCTCACTTCTCCTGTTGTTCCGCTAGTTAAGAAAGTCGAGCTTATTTGTATTTTTGAGAATGATATGATTTGCTCCTCAGAATTCTTAAATGCCTCTGTCGGTAAAGGGGGAATGTCCTGCCATGATCGAGGTTCTTTGCAGATGGATTCGCAATAATTTCTTAAAAGTTGACAATTTTCTTTTTGGAATAAATGAGCCTGGATAATGAGTTCTTCAAAGTTTCCATTCTTTTCGTTGTCAATAAATGAAAGGATTTGAGATTCAATCTGAGTATAAGTGTTCACAACTATTTATTTGGGCACTTAAAAGACTATAGAAATGATTATTGGCCGAGGAAATTGTAATCTATTTCAACTAAAATATTACTTCTTATTCTTTTAAGTGGCATGGACATGGCTTTTTGATTAAGGTTAGCATGTAAACGAATCTTTATAATAATTTCTAGAGTTTTGAGATGAAAGTATTTACCAGCAATAAAATTATTTTTCTTCTTCTGTTTTGTTTTTCTCTGAATGGAATTCTGAGCGCTGCGGAAATGCGAACATGGACTAATCTGAAAGGGCAGATAATTAAAGCTCAACTCTTAGATGTGGATGGAGACTATGTGCGGCTTCGATTAGAAAATGGTCGTGATTCAAGGATTCCGAGGAAAACTCTTAGTATCGGAGATCAAAAGTACCTTGAAGAATTCGGAGGAGCAGAGGAGGGAGGGTTTGATCCTAAAGCAAAGATAACAGTTCCTGAAAAGGAGATGAAATTTGACTCGAAAACGCTTAAAAAGCGAGATGATAAGTTTGAGCTTCCTGATGGATATTCTTTGCAGTTCGATATTATTGAATCTGAGCATTTTCTTGTCATGTCTAGCGGAAGGGTGAAAGGCAAAGACACAGCTGAACTTGCGGAAAGACTTTGGTATGGAATGAATTTTCAACACCCTGGCTTTGCAGAAAAGTGGGGAGATGAAAAGAAGGCTATTTTTCTTTGCGGAGAAACAACTGACTATGAAATATTGGGTAAGTACTATGTTGATTTGTTAGCTAATTCAGGCAGAGCTCAAGACGCTTCAAACACAGCAAAGACTTGGCCTCTCTCCGCGGGAGCCGGTATGTCATTGGATAGCGATACATGTGACAAGTATGATGTGATGAGAGGAGCTAGAGCCTTTCGGGCAGATGATAAGAGGAGATTTCAAAGAGGAGTTTGGAATCCTTTTCCAGCTCATTGCATTGCCCAGGACGTTCTTAATGTTCAGATGGGTGGAGCAGGAGGAGGAGCCGGTTCGGAGGGTTATTTTGCAATTTCCACGGGTCACGGGTATTACAAAGAAATACAACTTACAGATGAGACGGTAACAAGTTTATTGGATGCCAATACTTATGAATCTGATGAGGTGGTCAAGGCTGGCGGCTTTGATGATGGGCGTAAGTGGGCTCGAACTCTCAGGGATTTAGTCAAAAAGGAGAAAGTTACACCTAGCGTTGCCGAGTTATACAGAATTAACAGGCCGACTCAACTCACGCCCGAATTAACAGTACTAATGTATGGGTTTGCTCGTTATATGCAGAGCACTCCTGAAAGAATTTCGAAGTTTTCCAAGGTCATGGAGAGAGTCGATACTGGCAGGTCCATTCCTGTGCCTGCAGAGTTGGCAAAATTGTTCGGCTTTGAAACTCAAAAAGAATTTGAGGATGATTGGATTAATTATCTTAAATCAACCGCTTTCAAGTGAGACCTATTTATCAGGTTGAAGAAATACTTTTTGTTCACGGTAGGTGATTACAGCATTCGTTTCTCGCATGAAATCAGCTCCAAATATGGCTCCGTATGCGCGGTTTCCTCCGAGATGTTTGAATAAGTCTATTGAGAGAAGTTGACGATTTTCAAACTTAGCTCTTCCCATCGTGAGTACTGGGACATTGGTTATGGCTGCGGGAGCTTTTCCGCCTATGCCGAAAACAGTTTGATCCATGGGTCCAACAGCACAGCCCGTTTCTTTTGCCCACTCTACGTGAAGAACAGAACTGCCCGCACCAGTATCGATCATGAACCGAGTTTTTTTATTATTTAGTGTGCCATCAACAAAAATGTGATTTCCTAATCTTTTATACTCAAAACTTTGATATTTTCTGAGTTCAAGGATGTCTTTTACTTTGAGGCCACGACATTGTCTTAAGAAGATTTCTCTTTCAGGACTCCAGTCGGTGACATATTTTTGATCATCATCGGAGAGGCGGCCCACGGGTATAATTAAATTTTTCTTTTGACCTTCAATCGATATTTCAACAGAGGCTGCGTTCTTTTTTGCGATTTTCCCTTTATGAGTTTTGCGATCCTTTGTTTTGAAAAATCGGTATTCTGGAACTTCAGGGGCTTCTTCTTCACCATCATCATTGATTAGGTCAGGACGAAAGAAAATCCTTCCTTCTTTATAAGAAATAACAGCTCGCATTTTACTCATGAATTCAGCTCCAAGGATCGCATCGTAATTTTTTTGAGGGTTTGGGATATCTTTGAACATGTCAGCAGAAAGAAGGACTTGATCCTTGATCGCGGCCTGACCAAGTCTGATCTCTGGCACTTCAGTTTTGGCGGCTGGTGCCTCACCTCCTATGCCGTAAATTATTTGATCTAAGGGGCCGACCTTGCATCCTTTTTCTTTTGCCGATTCAATGTGAAGAACTGTAGATCCGGCGCCAGTATCGACCATGAAATCTGATTTATTTCCGTTAAGTTGTCCAACGACGAAAATATGATTTCCTTGTAGAGTGAATTTAAAACTTTCGTACCCTCGTATTTCAAGGAGCTCTCTTATAGTTAGTGTTTTGCACTTTGTAAGAAATAGTTCTTTTTCCTTGTCCCACTCTTTCACATATTCTTGGTCTTCCTTACTAAGTTTCTCATAAGATAAAGTGGCGGTTTTGCCATTTGGAAGTTCAAGCGTTAAAGTGTCCTCAGTTTTGTCTATCAATAGAGCTTTAATTGTTTTGCCTCCGGCACTAGTAAAATCCCGATACTCAGGCTTGTCAGTTTTCCGTGGTATTAATTGACCGAAAGAAAATCCCGTTAATAAGAGGGATGTTGCAATTAATGCTGTTATGGTAATTTGGATACGCTTCATTATTTTTTTTAATTTAAGGGGTGGAAGGTATAATTTTAAGCAAAAATATTTCGTGTAGTATTGATTCAGATTGATGGCTACTCAATTTAAAAACATAAAAAGGCTCATCACTCAGTAATATCAAACCTCGTATGATTTTTTCTATTGAAATTACTTTAAATAATTGAGAATTCTTACTTTTTTGAAAGGAAATGCGATTTGCATGCGTTATTTTAGTGAATAATGCATATTTTACTGTTCTGATCATTCCTTTACGATTCGAACAAAGCTAATATATTAAACATATAAAAACTACTTACATTAATACGATGCAGAAGAACGCGCTTTACCTCATTTTGCTAGGTCTTGTGATGGCTGTGATTATGGGTTGTGAAAACACTCAGTCAGTCAATAGGAATGTTTTCAGATTAGAAGACGGTCCAAACGGTGTTGCGGGAGGTTCCCGTTACGGTTATCTCGGAACTGATCAGGTTGATGGAAGACCAATTCAAACAGTAGGAAATGACCAATCAGGAACAAGATACATTAATCCTGTTGAGAATGGTAATCCTGAAGGTGCTGCAACTAATAATACGAGTCCCCAAAACACCCCAGATAAATCCGTAGCAACAAATCAAAACAATGTTACCAATACGGATCCCTCAAAAAAGGACCCGGATCCTGCGGAGCCTAAAAAACCAGAAGGCAATAAGCCATACGCTACCCCTGTTCCGGGGAAGGTTGGTCATGTATATAGTCCATTCGCAAGTGGTCGGGAAGTAGATGTGAATGGGTTTCCTCCTGGCACAGAGGTTCGCTGTCCTTACACAAAAAGGATCTTTAGGGTTCCTTGATTCTAATTTCGAGTGGAATTCGAATCCAATTCATCTGAGGAAGGCGATGCTCCTTGTCTGGGCAGTGTGTCTGTTATTGGTCCTGGCTTATTGGGTGGATCCGTTGCCTTGGCATCTAAGCATGTAAAAAGTATTAAGACTGTATCATTGTGGGCGCGCCGGAAAGAAGCTCTTGCAGAATTAAATAAATCTGAAGCTGCAGATATTATAAGTGATGATGTGGCAGAAGTAGTTGGTGGATCTGATCTTGTCGTTTTGGCGACACCGGTAGGAGCTTTAGAGGATTTGGTACGAATGATATTACTGCACCTAAAGGAAGGAGCGGTGATAACTGATTTGTGCAGCGTTAAAGCTCCTGCTGTTAATATTGTGGATACGATAATTTCTCAATCAGCAAGAAATGATATTAGTTTTGTTGGAGCGCATCCGATGGCAGGATCTGAGTCTGGAGGTTTTGAAAATGCTCGTGCTGATCTTTTTAGTGGTGCCGTGTGTGCAGTTACGCCAGGCGAGTCATCAATAAAGGAGTCAGAGGAATTGGTTGTTAATTTTTGGCAATCAATTGGTTGTCGATGCGTTAAAATTGATTGTATTGCTCATGATGAGCTTGTTGCTCGAGTTAGTCATTTGCCACATCTGATAGCTTCGGCTATCGTGGAAACTGTTTTTAAAGGAACTAGCGAAGCGCAGTTGTTGGCGGGCCCTGGGTTAAGAAGTATGACTAGGATAGCGGCAGGTTCTCCTGAAATGTGGGCAGAAATTATTTGCCAGAATAAGGATGCAATAGGAAATGCGATGGAGGATCATATTAATTTATTAAATGATTTACTACAGAAGGTTCGTGACGCTAATTATAATGATCTGAATAAGTTCCTTGAGGATGCTAAAGAGAACAAGCATAGATTATATCCTCCGATCAAAGAACAAGGATAATCTTTGTTAGTGCTAAAGAGATTAGTATGCATTCCAAGAATAATATTATCAGAGTAAAAAAGGCTAAGAGGTTTGGGGGAGAAGTTTCTGTTCCTGGCGATAAGAGCATATCGCACCGAGCGGTTATATTGGCTTCTATTTCAAATGGTCGTTGTAGGATTGATGGATTCCTTCCCAGCGAAGACTGTTTATCCACTTTAGGAGCAATGAGGGCTTTGGGCGTTCAAATCGATGTATTGGGAGAAAACGATTTCGGTTCAGATGAGCTTATGATTCATGGTAGGGGGCTTAATTTAACAGAGCCCAAATCAGATATCGATTGTGGAAATTCAGGCACTACCATGAGGCTTCTTTCGGGAATTCTTGCTGGACAACAATTTTCTTCGCGTTTAATTGGAGATGAATCTTTATCGACCCGTCCCATGGAGAGAATAGTATCTCCTTTAGGAGCTATGGGCTGTAAAATTAGCACTGAAGGGGAAAATGGATGTGCTCCTCTTTCGATTAATGGAGGAGGGTTAAAGGGTATAAATTATGAGATGCCGGTCCCTAGCGCTCAGGTAAAAAGCGCTTTATTGCTTGCGGGATTATATGCTGAAGGAAGGACTAGTGTAGTGGAGCCTTTAAGGACCCGTGACCATACAGAAAAAATGTTAGATTTTTTTCAAGTGAGGACAGATCGCAATGATAATGAGATTGGCATTGAAAGTGGACAGATGCTTGAATCTAGAGACTTTGTAGTTCCTGGCGACATTTCTAGTGCAGCTTTTTGGCTCGTAGCCGCATCTTCTTTTCCCAATTCACAATTGATGGTAAAAAATGTAGGGCTAAACCCTACTCGGAATGGCATCCTGAAAATACTAGTGAGGATGGGTGCTTATGTTTCTGAATCTGTCGAAACTAATAGTGGTGGCGAGGAAACAGGAAACGTGACTGTTCAGGGTGGAAAACTTAAAGGAATCGAAATTAGTGGAGACATTGTTCCAAATATTATTGATGAAATTCCAATTATTGCTGTTGCAGCGGCTCTCGCGGATGGAAAGACCATTATTAAAGATGCAGCGGAGCTAAGAGTTAAGGAGAGTGACAGGATTTCAGCGGTTGCTGAGAACCTAAGTAAAATGGGAGCAGACCTTCAAGAGACTAGTGACGGTATGGTGATAAACGGGGGGAATCAGCTTCAAGGAACTGAGTTGAAAAGTTTTGGGGATCATCGAATAGCGATGGCCTTTGCGGTGGCTGGCTTATTTGCTTCAGGTCAGACCATAATAACAGATGCGGAATGTGTAAGTATTTCATATCCTAATTTTGAAGAACATTTGATAAGAATGACGAGTGCAACTAGTAAAGCTTCTGAGCATCCTATCCCAGTCATTACTTCTTTTCCTGAATCTAACTCAAGTAATTAATTCATTAACCTAATAATATTCATGCAGGAAGATGAGAATAATGTAATTGCTATTGATGGACCGGCAGCTTCGGGAAAGAGCAGTGTCTCGTCTAGAATTTCAGCAAAGATAGGTTATCTTCATGTGAATTCGGGGTTAATGTACAGAGCGTTTACCTGGAGTGTTTTAAGATCTGAAATAGATCCCAATGATGCAGCTTCTGTTGTTGGACACTTGAATTCGATCAATCTTAATTGTGGTCAATCTGATGGGATTTCTACTCTTAGAGTGAATGGATTGGATCCAGGATTAGAACTAAAATCATCTGAGGTTAATGAAAATGTTTCTGTTGTTTCAGCTGTTGAGGAAGTAAGGGAAGCCTTAGTTTCTAAGCAGAGGGATTATCTCAAAATTGCCAATATTGTTATGGAGGGCAGGGACATAGGTTCTGTTGTTTTTCCTGAGACTCCATACAAGTTTTATATAGATGCTTCTGTCGAAGTTCGGGCTAAAAGGAGAATGGCTGAAGGGGGGGGAGATGATTTAAATAAACGTGATAAGATCGACGCTTCTAGAAAAGTTTCACCTCTGCTCATAGCTGAGGATGCTTGTGTGATAGATACTTCTGAAATGGATTTGGACCAAGTTGTTCAAGCGGTGTTCAATGAATTAAAGGTGCGAGGTTTGGAAAAATTGTAGATACAAATGTGGTATTGGATTGGATTTAGCTGTGCGTGGCTTCTTTTTCGAATTGGATTTCGGTTAAAGATTGTTGGGAAGAGCAGAATTAAAGAAGCATGGAAAGTCGGAGGGGTCTTAATCGTTGCAAATCATACGAGTTTTTTTGATCCGCCTGTTGTTGGTGTTGCCTATGGTAAGAAAACAGTATTTCTCGCGCGCAAAACTCTATTTAAGAAAGGGTTTTTTGCATGGCTTTATCCTAGATTAAATGCAATACCAGTTGATCAGGAAAGGGGTGATATGACTAGCCTTAAAAGGATAATTAAGGAATTGCGTAATGGTAATCCTGTTTTGATTTTTCCGGAAGGTGAAAGAAGTTTGGATGGGGAGATACATAAAGGAGAAGCTGGTGTTGGTTTAATTATTGCAAAATCAAAAGTTCCAGTTCTGCCGATGAGAGTCTTTGGTGCTTATGAAGCATTGTCGAAGGAATCTAAGTTTCCAAAATTTTTCACACAAATAACTGTTTGTGTAGGGGAGATGATTCAATTTTCTGAGGATCAATTAAAAAATAAAAGCAGAGAAGCGTATCAAGAAATTTCAGATAAGACGATCGAAGCTATTGAGTCTATTGAGCGGGCCTGATTAATGGTCTAATGCTAGCGTAATTTTCTATCATAGAACTGATCTCCTTTTGGTGGGCGTAGCGGCATATTTAAACCACCAGATGATTCTAATTCGCTAAATAGTTGAGTCCTTAATTGGGATATGATCTTTTTATATTGAGGTAGCTGAATAAGATTGTGCCGTTCGTTTGGATCGTGCTCTAGATCGTAAAATCCGTTCCTGTCCCAAATCCCGTGATAGTAGACATACTTATATTTATTTGTCCTAATAGCTACACAGGTTGGTGTTGCTGGGAAATTCCATTCCCAGTGATATTCATATAATATATGCTTCCTCGGGTTCTTGATTTTTTTATTTGCAAAAATGGAGGCGAAAGAGGTTCCATCAATTTTGGGAGATGCTTCAGGTAATGTTATTCCAGCTAATTCAAGAAAAGTGGGAGCAACGTCAATGTTTTGAACCATATCGCTAATAACTGTTCCAGGTTTAATTTTGCCTGGAGCATAGGCAAGCATTGGTACCCTAATAGATTCCTCAAATGCATCTCTTTTGTCATAAAATCCATGCTCCCCAAGGGCAAATCCATTGTCCCCCATATATAGAAGCATAGTCTCTTCTGCGTTCGGAGAAAGAGTTTTGACTAGTCGGCCAATATTTTCATCAAGCCCATGTACTGTTTCACAAAATCTCCAATAAAGATTATCAAAAGAGGGGACCGGGTCCTTATCAAATTTTCCAGTTTCCATATGATCGATGCCGTGAATTCCGTATCGCCTCTCTTTAATCCATAATGATTGAGAGGAATAGTTCTCTTCTGTGTTTGCCATCGTTTCTGGATAAGGGATTGGCTTCCCTTGATATTTTCCATGATGACGTGGGGCGGGTGTAAATGGATAATGTACTGCCTTGTATGATACATATAATAGAAAGGGTTTATCTTTTGGTCTAAAATTATTATACCAGTCGATTGCCTGATCAGTCAGGATATCAGTTATGTAGCCGTCGAATTTTTTTCTCTTTCCATTGATATTAAGCACAGGATCAAAATATTCTCCTTGGCCGCGAAAACTTATCCAGTGATCAAAACCAGGCCTTGGTGTGTCATTTTCGTGACCCATGTGCCATTTGCCGATGAAAGCAGTGTGGTATCCTGCTTTTTGTAAATGAGCAGGAAAAAAAACCGTTCCTTCCGGCACGTCTCTTTGGTTGTCGACTACACGGTGATGATGCATGTATTGCCCGGTCAAAATTGAAGCTCTGCTCGGAGAGCACAATGATGTACTAACAAAGGCATTTTTCAGGTGAGCCCCCTCTGAAGCGAGTTTGTCCATCGTTGGTGTTTCTAGCCACTTTGGTGAGGCGGGGTGAAACCCCATGAAGTCGTAACGGTGATCATCACTGAGGACTAAGACTAGATTAGTTTTGGCTCCGAGTAAGATGCCAGAAAAACAGAAGAGTATCAGGACGATCCTTATCATATCGTTGAGTATTTATAGCAATGTTGCAGTGAATTATTTAATATAAATAAGATAATAACTGGCAAACGACTGAATAAATAGCAAAAACAACAAGTTTACCTGTTCTGCGTATCATCATCGCTTCTATTTCATTCTGGTTGCAAATCTTATCATACTATTATTCAGTGATTTTCTGATTATGAAAAAGTGGCAAGTACTCATATTAGCTTTAAGTATTATGAATACTTTTATTCTTGGTGGAGAAGATGCAGATGATAAGCAATCTAATTTATCAGGGTTGAAATTTTCCATTGGTTATATTTCCCGGTCATTTCATGATTTGCGTTTTTCGACAGGCTCTTATTCGCAGGACTTCTCTTCATCAGAGTTAACAGGAGAGCCTTTTTCTATAGCTTCTTCTGCTGGTTCTATTGCTGGTTCTATTGATCGAAATTATGATGATGGGTTTGTGAAAATTGATGCAACTGATTCATTTGGTGAAGTTACTTGGAACTGGGCTTATGAAGAGTCACTTCAAGTTGATGGTAATTTCATTCGGTTTACTGATAGTTCAGGTCGAGATGTAGCACATGATTATTCTGATTCATTTGATCAATACCAGTGGAGCGATGATTTGAAGAGTGGAGGCCCTTTATTTCAAGTTTCCTATAATCTTGAAGCTTGGAATTCTTTTGAAGTGGAGGCTTCAATGGAGTTTTCTTTCGTTAATGTTAATCGCGCAAATAATGCGTCAACGTTTAGGGCTCAACGCATTTCAAAAACAACGCAGACGATAATCCAAGATACATACGGTTTAGGGGGCACTGTGCCTCCTGATCCTCCTCACGAAGGAACATTCGCGGATCCTGGCCCGTTGATTAATTCAATTCCTGAAGATAGATCTGTTGTGGTTCAGGACTTTTCTACTGAAACCTTTAATTTTGCTAATAATATACAAGAATCTCTAGACTTTTCTTTGGTTACATTATCTCCAGGAATATCAGCGAGCATATCGAGAGAGAAATTTCTGTTTAATTTTGGATTGGGAATTTCTCTTAACGTAATCAGTTGGGAAGCAGATTTCCGTGAGTCGCTCGACACATTAAATGATGGGATGAAGTCGCAGGAAATTAATTCATGGCAATCAGCTTCATCTGGAAACGATGTTCTCTTTGGAGCCTTTTTACATGCGGCTACAGGAATGCAAATTTCTGAAGCGCTTAGTCTTTCCGTTTTTGTCAGGCGTGATTGGGCATCTGACTTGAGTGCTACAGTAGGTCCATCAAATTTCAATCTGAAACTTAGTGGTACGAGTGGAGGTTTCCGCGCTACTTACTCATTCTAACTGAATGACGTAAATATTTACTTGGGAGTAGGCTCTTTAGGCTCAGGAGGAGTAGGTTCTGGCTCAGGTGAAGGAGGAGGGTTTTCTGTTAATAGAATTTTCTCTTTGGTTGAAGATAATTTAGTGCTTGCCGTTTTATTAAAGACTGAAGCGAAACTACTCGTGCTTCCGATACTTTCATATGCCTTTTTAGCTTCATTATATTTTCCTTCTTTAAATAATGAATCAGCAAGACGAATGGCTGAAGCAGGTGCCGCTGAATTTTCTGGGATGTTTACTTCCTTATATAACCTAGCGGCTTCTTCATTGTTCCCAAGTTCTTCATTCAATGTGGCTAAGGCAAATAAGCCATCATAATAAAGCGGACTATCTTTGAAGTTGAATACAAATTTCTTTAGAGCGATTTCGGCTTCTTTAAGATCAGGTGGATTTTTTTCTATGTGCTTATTTGCTAGTAGCAAGAGGGCATTGCCACCAGTAATTGTTTTTTCTTTGTCCTCGGCTAATTTTTTAAGTTTAGTGAATGAATCATTACTTAGAGAAGCGGATACGAGTTCTTCTCCATCTTTTTGAAGTTTATTTTGCTTGAGAGCTTTATTGAAAAAGAAAAAACCTAGGATAAGAATTAATGCAAGTATTACACTAGAAAGTGTTTTCCAATTTTTTTCAAAGAAAGTCTCGAGAGAATTTCCAGAAGGAGGCACTGTATTTACTTCACGGTTAGGTTCCATCTGCTAATCGTTAATTTATGGAGTTAATATCTGGTTAAATAGAAAAGATTTATGCGCCTACTGCGGCTCTAGCATCATCGGCTAAGGGTGTGCTAAGATAGCGTTCTCCTGTAGAGCATCCAATTGTGACTATGAATTTCCCTGTATTCTCAGGCCTTGAAGCAACCTCTATTGCGGCGCAAACATTGGCTCCTGTGCTGATACCAACTAGAATACCTTCTTCAGCAGCAATTCTTCTTGCCATTGCAAATGAGTCATCATTTGAAACTTTGATGCATTCTGTGATTTGATCTTCTCCGCTTTCAGGTTCCTTAAGGTGAAGATTACCAGGTATGAATCCGGCTCCAGTTCCTTGAATTTTATGAGGTCCAGGAGTGAGTTCTTCGCCTGCTAATTGCTGAGAGATTACTGGTGAATCTTCAGGTTCAACTGCTATTGCTTGGAATTCAGGTTTCTTATTCTTAATGAATTCGCAGCATCCAGAAATAGTACCACCTGTCCCTACAGCAGAAATGAGAATGTCTACTTGCCCATTACTGTCCTCCCAAATTTCTGTGGCAGTTGTTTTACGGTGAACTGCTGGATTAGCTTCATTTTCAAATTGTTGCGGCATCCATGAGTTCTCAGTATTTTCTTGAATTTCTTTTGCCTTTTCAATCGCACCTTTCATGCCCTGTGGGCCTGGAGTTAGTACTAAATTTGCTCCTAAAAGTGATAATAGAGTCCTTCTTTCGAGGCTCATTGTTTCTGGCATTGTAAGGGTAAGATTATATCCTCGTGAGGCGCATACAAAAGCAAGAGCAATGCCTGTGTTGCCACTAGTGGGTTCGATTATTGTTGTGTCCGGATTAATCAAGCCTTCGGCTTCTGCTGATTCGATCATGGCCATGCCAATACGATCTTTAACAGATCCCAGGGGATTAAAAAATTCGCATTTTAAGGCAATTGTTGCATCAATGCCATCTGTGACTTTGTTTAGTTTTACTAGGGGAGTTTGTCCGATAGTTTCTACGATATTATTATATAGAGTGCCCATTCTGTAACAGTTTTGTAATTTAATGATTTCAGGGAGATCTTTCCGAACTGGAATTATTAAATTGTTCTTCTTAGGTTTGCAAAGAGAAATGGAGAAATGCTATGAAAAATTGTTTGTATTTAAAAAATATATGATAAATAGGCTATCTAATAATTTATATTAGTCATTTTAACCCCAAATTTAATACCCCACAACTAACTATGTCCAATGCCCTAACGCCTGAAATAATTCAGGAAAGGATAAAAAAAATCCCGGAATGGGAGCTGAACGAAGATTCAATATCACGTAGTTTTGAATTTGATGAGTATCAGTTCGCGATCGATTTTGTAAATACTATTGCTGAGATTGCTGAAGAAGCGCAACATCATCCAGATATATCTATTAATTATACTAACGTAACATTAGTTTTAACTACTCATTCTAAAGGAGGTCTGACCGAAAGTGATTTCGAGGTGGCTTTAAGAATTGATAGTCTCGGAGATTGATCAAATTTCCAGAAGACATTCTTACGATTAGAGGTCTTCAGGTTTTTGTAATAATTTTGCGATTTGTGTAAGTAGTCGGCCGGCACCGCCTCCGTCTAATATGCGATGATCAAAACTTAAAGTAAGATCAGCTTCAATTACTGGCGCCCATGAAGAGGACTCAGTATTCCAATGAGGTTTTTGCTGACCATAGCCTAATCCAAGAACTAAATTTTGTTCAGGTAGAGGAATGGGTGTTGCCCACACAATACCAAAGCTGCCGAAGTTTGTAACTGTAGCTATTCCTGGTGGAGTGCTTGCTTCTTTTGGTAATCGTCTTTTTTTTGCGGCTTCGACCAAAGCTGTATATTGCTCTACTAAGTCCTTTAACGGTATTTGATCGACGTTCCTAATGACTGGTACTAATACACCGTCATCAACTTCAACAGCAAAACCGATATCTATTGATGATGGATGTATTATCTGGTTACCAACTAATCGTCCAGCAGTCGCGGTCCTTTCTGATAAAGCAATGGCAAGTGCTCTGATGACGTAAAGAGTGGGCCCGGGTTTGGGAGAGGATTCTTTGCGGTGCAATAGTAAATTTTCTAGGCATACGGGTGACCCAACAGTGGCGAGGGGTCTTGTCCAGCTTCTGCGCATTGAGTCAGCAACTGCAATCCTCATTGGAGAGGCTGCTGAGGTTTTCTTTGTTTCAAGATCGAACATGAATGATTCGAAGTCTTCTACAGTGACTCTTCCTCCTGCTCCAGTGCCTGCAATTCCTGCTAGATCAGCAGCATTTAGATCTAATTCTTGCATTCTTGCTCGTAATCTAGGTGATATATAAGTTGCGCCTGAAGCTCTTGCGGGAACAGGAAGACCTCTAATGGTGGGGGTCACTTCAGGATTATTTGGATTGTCTGACGTAGTTTGAAGTGTTCTTGTTTCACTTGCTGAATTATCATCTATTTTCCCTGCAGGTGCGGTTTCATTTGGGTCTGCACTTCGTTGACTTGACTGGATTTGATGGGGTTGATTTATGGGTATTGTGTCATCAACTTCAAGATAGCCTAATGTGGATCCAACAGGATAGCTGACGTCAACTTTTGCCAATATTTCGACAATCTTTCCAGGATGAGGTGTTGCGACTTCCATTATGGCTTTTTCAGTTTCGACTTCGAGAACGTCCTCATCGGTTTCAACTGTTTGCCCTACTTCAATTTTAATATCTTTAACAGTAGCTTCAGCAATGGATTCGCCGAGTTGAGGCATGAGAATGGGTATGCGCATCTTAGGATTTATTCTCTAATTAGTTTACGTAGTTCTTCTTCTACTGAGCTGGCCGTTGGCCTGTGGTAACGCCAAAGGTCAGGATGGTAGGGGATTGGGGTATCTATCGAATTTAGACGGACGGGAGGAGCGTCAAGAAGGTTAAAGCCTTCCGAGCTTATTCTGGAAATGATTTCTGATGTGACTCCGCCCCATGGAAAGGCTTCGCCGATAGCCAATACTCTTCCTGTTCGAGCTATTGATCCTAGAACCGTGCTCATATCAATTGGTTTAATGCATCGAAGATCAACTATTTCTATTTCATAACCATCGTTTTTCATGTTATTCGCCGCGCGCAAAGCTTCGTGAAGCATTGCGCTATATGTGACAACGGTAGCATGGCGTCCTGATCTTACGATGCGAGCACTTTTGGCTGGCAAAGTCTGCTTGGGCAGTGAATCTGCTTTTAAGTGATAATTTAAGTATTTATGTTCACAGAAGATGACAGGATCATCAATTGCTATGGCATCTAATAGCATAGAATAAGCGTCTTCAACTGTAGCGGGAGTCATTACAATAGTGCCTGGGTAATGAGCATATATTGTTTCCATGCATTGACTATGAAAAGGCCCACTTCCCGGAGTCCCTCCAGAGGGTAATCGAATTGTTATAGGGCATGGTACAGCAGTGCGCCAAAAAAGTGTAGCGGCTTGATTCACTATTTGATTAAATCCGACTGACGAAAAATCTGCAAACTGCATTTCAATTATTGGTCGCATTCCCTCTATGGCTGCACCGACAGCAAGACCAACCATTGCGTCTTCACTAATAGGGGCATCTATTACTCTGTCTGGGTGTTCGTGAAATAGGTTCTTAGTTGCCTTAAATGCTCCGCCAAAAGCACCCACATCCTGTCCATAGATGAAAACGTTTTCATCAGTTGCCAGTGCTAATGACTGAGCTTCTCTGATGGCTTCTAGATATGAAATGCTCACGATTCTTTATTTCCGAAATGATGGGCTTGAATATGCGTTCCAGTCATGAGAATAAGGGTTCGGTCCCTTCTCTGATTCTGCTTGAGCTATTGCCGCATTCACCTCGATGGTTGCTTGCTCTTGAATATCATCACATTGTTTTTCACTACACCAACTTTCTTCAATGATTCTATTCTTAGCCTTAACAAGGCAGTCCTGACCAAGGTTGGAAGACCGTAGTCTATTTGAGATATAAGGAGCATCATCGTGCTCACCATGGCCTGATAAACGAAGTAAGTTTCCTACAACAATTTGTGGGCCTTTCCCAGAACGTGCTTGGGCTATAGCTTTCCCGAATCCTTCAAGGCATTCTATCAGATCAGTGCCGTTAATATTTATCCCATTCACACCATAACCAGTAGCTTTATCTACTAGTTCATCGCATGCAAATTGTCTATCAGTTGGAGTTGAGTATGCAAATTGGTTGTTTGCAATAGATATGATTAGTGGAAGCTTTTCGACAGCGGCCATATTTAAGGCTTCGTGGAAAGCTCCGGTTGATGTGGCACCGTCTCCGATCGAGGCAGCTCCAACTACATTATTAAGTTTTTTTCTTAAGCGCCTAGCAAAGAGCATTCCGTTTACAACTGAGATCATTGCTCCAAGGTGGGATATCATTGTGGGCATACCTTCATGAGAGTTACCTCTATGAACATTTCCGTCACGACCGATTGTTGGTCCGCGAGCCGATCCTAAATACGTTCTTGCTGCATCGATTAAGGGTTCACCAAATGCAGCCCTTCCGGCCATGTCTCTTATGAGTGGAGAATATACATCTTGACCTTTTCTGAGTTGAGTGGAAAGAGCAGCACTAAAGGCTTCTTGACCTTTGCCGACATAAACTCCTCCAACTATTTTGCCTGCCCGATAGATGTTTGAGATTCTATCTTCAAAGGTTCTTGCGAGGACCATCCATCGGTAAGTTTCAACAGCTATGGTTGATAGTTTTCCGTTTAATTCTTGGTTCTGATTGGCAGGGTTTGCCATATAATAATTTTATCATTCTAGCCTTCGTAATGATTTGGGCAATCCTGATTTAGGTAGTTATCTGGCTTGTTTCAATTTCAGCATTAGTAGTGAATTTCATACCAATGAGCTGACTTATTCCGAATTCTTCTTGTGTGACACCATACATAACCTCACAGCGGCTCATTGTTCGTTTATTGTGGGTAACTATAACAAATTGGCTTTCTTTAGTAAACCTGTCTAAGAGTTTGATGAATCTCCCAATGTTAGATTCGTCAAGTGGTGCGTCAAGCTCATCCAACACACAGAAAGGACTTGGTTTAACCATGTAAATTGAAAAGAGGAGAGCAACTGCAGTCATAGCCCTCTCTCCTCCAGACAGTAATGATATGGTCTGAGGTTTCTTTCCCGGCGGTTTAGCTATAATGTCAATTCCACTCTCAAGAGGATCACTTTCATCAAGCATGATTAGATTTGCTCTCGCAAATTCTCCAAACAGTTCTTTGAATACAGTGCTGAAATTTTTTCTAATCTCTTCAAATGTGTCAGCAAATCGAGATTTTGTTTCGCGGTTAATCTTATTGATTACCTTGTGAAGACTGTCTTTTGAAGAGGTTAAGTCATTGTGTTCTTTATTGAGGAAGTCATAACGTTCTTGTAGCGATTCGAATTCCTCAATAGCGTCAATGTTAACTGGGCCCATCGAATCGAGTTTCTGTTTAAGTTCATCAATAACAGATTCTACAAAATTCCAATCTGGTTGGTCTTCTCCAGGGATTTGAGGGATGGGTTGAATTTTTGAATTGTCTTGCTCATTTAGAGCGTGATCATTTTCTTGATGTTCGTCAGTATCAGATGCAAGCTTCGCGTCTCTGGCTTCGCGTCGCTTTTCTTTCAACGCACGAGATTTTTTTTGATCTTCAATGGCGCAAAGTAGCGTATGACTGTCAGGACTGAAATGATCAAGGTTGATGCTGTACCTTTGTCGAATAGTGTTGCATAGACTTTCGATTCTGAGGTCGATTTGTGTCATTTTGACTTCTTCTTTGCCCTTTTGTTCTGTTAATTTGGCAATTTGACGTCGCCCGTCACGAAGTTCATTTTCTGCATTGCTGACGTTTTCTACTCTTTTCTCACGTTGATTTGAGACTTCTTCAAGTGCTGCATCCAAGTTTTGTAATTGCTGATCGAGTGAATTTATTTGATCAACGAGTGAAACGTTTTCAGACTTTGACTGATCGATGCGCTCTTTATAGCTACTGACTTCGGATTCTCTGCGAGATATTGCAGATTCTAATCCAGACATTCTTTCAGTAATTGGCGCTTTTTGTTCTTGAAGAGATTGTTGGGACTTCTCTTCAACAGCCATTGCGGTTTTTAATTCTGAAAGTAATTCTTTAGAGTCAATTTCTTGTCTTTTTGCTTCTTCAACTGAAGATTCTATTTTCGATAGTTGAACATTCATCGACTCTATCGATGAATTCAAATTTTGTTCAGTGTCTTTGAGGCTTTGAAGTTTTGTTTCAGCATTTTCTTGTCTTCTTAATAATCCTTTTTGCTCTTGTTGCATATTAAGGAGCTTGGATTCTAAGCCTTCACGTTCACGTTCTAGTAGTGATCTTTTACCTTCGAGAGTTGAGTGTGTAATTGTTGCTGATTGCAATTGGGTTCTGCATTCATCTACTTTCTTTGATAAAGAATCGGCGAGGTCTTCAATCTCTTGAAACTCCATCTGACACTCACCTAATTTGTCATTTAGAGAAGAGGTTTCTGTTTCAAGTTCTTTTATTTCATTTAACCTAGATAGCAACGAACTAGCTTCTCCAGATTCGCCGACTCCACCTGTTATAAATCCATTGGAGCTGATAATATTTCCGTCAAGTGTAGCAAAACTATATGATGGAAAATCTTTTCTTAAAGCTATTGCGGTTTTGATGTCCTTGGCGATGAACGTGTTTTTTAGTAATTGTTCAATTAATGAGCTGACGGTTTCGGCAGATCGAACTTTATCGATGGCCCAAGCCTCGACCCCTGAAGGTAATGTCATTAGTTGACGAGCAGAGGCAGGAGCAATAAAATTTTCTGGGACTATACTTGCTCTGCCTAGTCGATTTTTTGAGAGAGTTTCGATTGCATTTTCTGCTATAATTTCATCAGAAACCAGAATTGATTGCAAATGAGCACCAAGGGCCGCTTCTATAGCAGGAATATAATCAGGGTCCACTTCAATGAAAGAGCTTAGGAGTCCATAAGATTTTAATTGGTTTTGTTCATTATTTTTAAGATTATCAAGAACTGCTTGGGTGCCTTTTCCTAGGCCTTCACCATCTACCAGAAGAACTTTTAAAACTTGTAAGCGAGATTCTTTTTGAGCTAGTTCACGATGAAATTTTGATAGATTATCATTCAGGATTTCTTTCTGATTGATTGCTGTTTGGAATTCTTTTTCAGCTAGAGTTAATTTAGTGTCCAGGTCTTGAAGTGATTCCGAAGCCAGGTTCATTTCCTCATTGACTCCAATGAATTCCGTTTGTCTTTCCGTGTGTTCTTTGTTAATCCCTGTGATTTGGCCCACAATTTGATTTATTCTTTCATTGTCTGTTTCAGACATGTTGGAAAAAGAGCCCAATTCTGCTTTGACCTTTGCTAGTTGAGTTAAGTCACTTGCTTTGGATTCCGATATTTCTTTAAGGCTTAATTCGAGGGTTGATCTTTTTGATTTTAATTCTTCTGTTTTAATGTCGTGATCTCTTAATTGTTGTTTTTGATGATTTAAGTTTTCTGTGATTCTTAGTAGAGCCTCAGAGGTGGAATCTAATTCGGTCTTCTCTTTGCTTAGGGTTTCTTGTGTTTTTGATATATCTTCTGAGTTCTGGGTGATTAAATTATTTAATTCTGTCTGTCTTTCAGTATTAAATTCGATTCTGCTTTTTGATGAGTTTATTTTGTTTTGATTGTCTATTTGTTGTTCTCTCCGGTTAGAGATTTCTCCCTCTAGTGACGATAATGAATTTCTGGCATTAATGATTGCTTGTTCTTTTTCACTGATAGAGTTCTGAGATTCAGTAATTTCGGTTAATAGCGATTGGATAGACGTTTTTAGTTCGCTTCTTTCGGCATCAAATTCTTCGAACTTTCGATGGCTGAAATGAGCGTCAAGTGTTTTTACATCAACTAGTAATTCTTGATATCTTCTAGCTTTGCCTGCTTGACGATTGAGAGAATTAATTTGCCGCTTAACTTCTTCAATGATGTCGGTTATCCTTAATAAGTTGGCTTCAGTATATTCTAATTTCCGAAGGGCCTCTTTCTTTTGAGATTTGAATTTTGTAATACCTGCGGCTTCTTCGAAGACAGTTCTTCTATCCTCGGGTCGAGAACTTAGTAAGAGGTCAATTTTACCTTGTTCCATGATTGAATATGCTGTGCGCCCAATTCCTGTATCCATGAGCAATTCGTGAATATCTTTTAAACGGCAAATATTTCCGTTTAGTCTATATTCAGATTTACCATCTCTGAAGACACGTCGAGTTAATGCCACTTCATTAAATTGGATGCCTAAAATGTCTTCGCAGTCAGATAGAGTTGGAGTAACTTCGGCCATTCCGACAGGTTTCCTTTTATCGGTGCCATTGAAAATGACATCTGCCATTTCTCCGCCGCGCAGGGCTTTAGCTGATGTTTCTCCCAACACCCAACGAATGGCATCAACTACATTGGATTTACCGCAACCATTCGGTCCTACGATTCCAGTCACTCCAGGATGGAACTCAAATTCAGTGCGATTTGCAAATGATTTAAAACCGTGAAGTTTTAGCGACTTTAAGCGCATATGTTTTACTAGAATAAATTAAACTGTTAAGATTTGTAGATTTTATTGATTAGCTTTGTGTTTGAACAGCTTAAAAGACAAAAATCCACAATATGTGGCCGTTATATTGTCTTTAGAGCTCAATATATTGTGTATATAATGTCGATTGATTTTTCTTATGAGCCCATTTTTTGAATTAAGTAAGTTAGATAATTGAGAAAACTTAGGTTTTATTTTCAGACATAGTTTAATGGTTTAGAATGAGTTGCGGAAAGAGATATAAAAATTAAAGGAGCCAAATTGAATTTCATTATCATTCTGATCTTTAGTCTTCTGCTTTGTGTGGCTTGTGATCGTCCCAAAGCTACAAACACAATTGAATTGGAAGTTACTGCTGATCTTGAGGAGTTGGACATGAGTTCAGAACCTATGCAACTTCCCAAAGAGCTGCCAGAGCCAATAATTGATAAAAGTTCTCGAGTCGCTTTTTTAGGGTATCACCAAATCATTACAAGGGGCAGCCCAGGAGAGATGCGGATAATGGCAACAAAATTTAGATCTCAAATGCAGATCCTTAAAGATGCAGAGATTCCTGTGATTTCTTTTGGTGATTATATGGAATGGAGAGATGGAACAAAAGAAATTCCTGAGAGTTGTGTTATTATTACTATAGATGATGGGTATGATGATCTTGTGGATGTGGCTTTACCTATACTTAGAGAATTTGAATATCCTTTCACATTTTATCTCTATACAAACTTTTTGGGAGGAAGTGGAAGGACTCTGAATGACGAAGAAGTGAGGGCGTTAATTGAAGGGGGCGCGGAGTTGGGCAGTCATAGTGTTTCACATGATTTTTTGGTGCGTGCCAAAAGAAAGTTCGGCAATGAAAACGATTATGAGGATTGGTTGGCTAAAGAAATCAAAGGTTCTAAGGAATCGTTAGAGAAAAGATTCGGTGTGAATGTTAGTAGCTTTGCTTATCCGTATGGCGAATATAATGAGGGTCTAGCAAAAAAAATTGCTGACGCAGGTTACACTTCAGCAGTGACTGTGAATGGAGCCAAGTCTGGATATGAAACACCTCTTTATGAATTGCCTCGTTACATCATTCACGGGAACAATGATATCAATTGGAAGGCAGGAACTAGTTTTAGAGGCAAGGGAGGATTGGTTGAGGGCCAGAACTTAATTGGAAATAGAAACAAAACTGCTGTTAATTCAGGCCAGATCAAAGTTTGGCCAGAGAATGGAAAGGAGATTATAGACAGGTTGCCAAAGATACTCGCAGACGTTTCTGCGTATGAAGAGATAGAACCAAATTCTCTTAAGATGAAAGTTAGTGGATTCGGGGACGTTCCAGCTGTCTATGATAAAGATAGTGGAATGATTTCGTGGGCAGTTAAAAGAAAATTACGATCTACTAAATATATAGTAAATTTGTCCTTTAGTGAAGCAGGTGAAAAAAAACGATATTTTGCTGCATGGTCTTTTTTGCTTGATCGTAATGTTTTTTATTTGCCGGACTATCAACAAAGAGTCAGAGTTGAAAGGTCAGAGAGGTTTAATGATTTGGATGACTAAAGTTCATTAAGTTACAAAAAATGATTTCTTCTTTATTGTTATTTTGTTTCAGACAGCTCAACATGCATAAATGAAAACTAGGCAAAGAAAGAAATTAATGAAGTTTAATCAGATTAATATAGGATTCCTTGGTCTTCTAATAGTTGGGTGCGGCATTAGAGAGCGTCCTCCCATTTCATTGTTGCCATCAATTGGAGTAAAGGGAGGGGAGGTTCATCCACTGAATGTGGACTTTGCAGATTATCCAGATGCGGAAGAAAATGTTAGCAAGGAAATTGATTCAATAAAGACTGAGGATTATAAGATAAGAAAAGGTGATAGCCTTTGGAAGATTTCGAGAGATCGAAAGACTTCGATTTCAATTTTGAGGCAATTAAATGGTATTAGTGGTGATCTTATTAGAGAAGGGCAAGTCATCAAAGTGCCGTTTGTTGAAGGCTTGGATTTAACGGATCCAGCTGAAGAGAAGCCAACTGAAGAGAAGCCAGTTGAAGAGAAGCCAGCTGAAGACTTGCCGAATGGGGATGGGGATGATGTAAAAACTAAAGAAAAGGAAGTGCCTGAGTTGCTTCCGATTCCGGAAATTGAAGATGATCCCATTTTACCAATTCCAGAGAAGCCATAGTTTCATTGGTGGTAATGGGTTGTTTAAGAGGTTTATCTGAACTGTTGAAAATATAGATTAATGATTAATTTATTAATCATTATAGGTGTAAATATTTTCTAGTTTTCATTTATCAAGTCCAGGAAGTATATGAGTCGGTCGATGCGAATTTATTTAATTGGATTTGGATCTGCCTCTTTAATTTTTGTTATCTTGGGATGTTGGTTTTATGTTTCTTCGGCGAATGATAAATCCAAGCCAAACGAAAAGAATTCAAAAGTAATTTATCGCGACAAAGAGGTCATTAAAAAAGTTTTGGTAAGAGACCCTCTTCCGAATAAATTTGTTGATTATAAGAGTATTGATACGGTTCGGCTATGGAACGGGATTGATTCAAATTCTTTAATGAATGTCATTCAAGGGGGAATTGCATCTGAAGAGCGGACAGACAGAAAAAGTTATACTTTTGATTTTAATGTTAATGTGCGGATTCCTTTTCCGGTGAAAGATTCGCAAGGGATCTTTTCTATTAACCCAAACTTGAGTAAAATTGTCCCTGAACTTGGTGACATGATAAAGGCGGGAAAAGTTTCTGGTTTTTATCACAAACTGTATGATTTGAAGGCAAAAAGGTTGCAACAATTTCTGACCCGATTAAATGCAGTCCCTGATAGGCATAATTTCTATGACTGTGAGACTATACTTGAATTAGTTAACCCAAGAACTAAGAGGAAAATTTTATTTATTCAGAGTGATATGGATGTTGTTTCGGACGGGTCAGATGGTGATCGGATGCCGGAATACGATCAATACATAGCAGAGTCAACCAATTACCAGCCCTTCACTAGTTATGGTTGGAAAAAGCAAACAGTCCGGCCGAACCCTCTGCTTAAGCGATGGGAAAAGAAACTGGATGAAGAAGTGAAAAAACTTGAACAAGGCAAATTGAGCTCTTCGCGAGTTAAGGCATCAAAGCAAAATATTGAAACTTTAAAGCGTGAAATTGCTGATATGAAATCACGAAGTTTTTTGATTGCTCGGGCCGATCCATTTATTGTTATCCCTTCGTGGATGAGAATGTATGCGAATCAAAATGAATTTTCACCTTCTGTTGGAGATTACGTTGCAATAATTTTTGAGGATCGAATTTTGCCAGCGATCATAGGAGACACTGGTCCAACCTGGAAATTAGGTGAAGCGTCTTTAAGGATTGCTAAAGAATTAAATTCTAATGCAACTTCTTACAAGCGTCCTGTCAGTGATTTAAAGGTCTCGTACTTAATTTTTCCAGAAAGTGCAGATTCACCTTCTGCGCCGAATTTAGACAAGTGGTTTGATAAAGTTCAGCTGCTTTTAGGTGAGGTTGGAGGTCTTGGTAATAGATTTAAGCTTTACCGGTGGCCTGATTATTTTATTAAAAAAAAGGAGTAAAAGAACTAATCTTTTATAAATCATTTGTAAGAACCGGTGAGCCAAGGCTATAAGTAACTTGCGAATCATAAAGTAATTACAAGATCATGCCAGAAGAGGAAGAGTCTAATCGCCCAAAACTAATAATTCCGGAATCTGAAGAGAATAAGTCTCAGAGTCGATTATTGGTTCCCCAGTCGGATCAAGAAACAGAATCTTCTTCGCCGAAGCCTCAATTGGTGACTCCAATAGATCAAGCAGAGGAGCCACAAACAGAGGAACCGCAAATAGAGGAGCCACAAATAGAGGAGCCACAAATAGAGGAGCCACAAACAGATTCAGTCAAAGTGGTTGAAATGAGCCCTCCGACTACTGAAGAGGGGATTATTGGTCAATTGCCGCAACCTCAAGAAGATGATTGGATGAAGGATGCATACGAACAGGTCACTGATGCAGACAGAGCTGCGGAGGTAATAAATGAGTCAGGAAATGAAATTTCTTCTACTGAGTCAAATGTTGAGCAGTCTGTAGAACCGATCTACCAACCGCCGGCAGAGCCGGTTTATCAACCGCCAGTTGAATTGCCTGCAGCATCTTCTCAGATGCAACCTCAGTTGGTGCCGACGCCTCAATTGTATGCTCAACAGCAGGTAAATCCATACCAAAATGTGCAATATTACCAGCAAGCATATTCTGTACCGCCTTCGGCAGGAGCTTATCCTTATCAACAGAGTATGCCTACCAATGTTCCGCCTAATCAACAGGTTCCTGTGGGTCAACCTAGGGGCACTCCTGGAATTGTATGGGGGGTCATTGGTTTAATCGTTGGTGCTGCTTTAGGTTTGCTTTTTTTTAAGTTTCTGCCGATTGACTTTGCTGAAAATTTTCGTCCTGACCTTGTGGAAAGAGGTAAGAAATTAGTAAAAATAAGAGGCAATATACCAGCTCAGAATCAATCGGTCGCTCCAATTGTTCCGGTCGTTCCTGTTCCTCAACAGGAAGAGCCGCCAAGTGAGCCAGAGGCTGTACCGGATTCAGATCCGGAATCTGAATAGTGCTGAGAGATTACTTTTTCTTTGTTAAAGCATCAGCCGCCGCTAACACTTTTTCTGTGTGAGTTTTTGGAGAAACTTTACGGTCAATCCATACTATTTTCCCATTCTGAATAAGGAAACTTTCCCTGCCGCATATCTTTGGCGTGAAGAGCTTGACCCCAAAAGCTTTTACTAGGACACCTTCAGTGTCGGCAATTAGTGGGAAAGTGTAATTGTTTTTGTCTTTGAATTTTTTTTGATCTTCGGCTTTGTCCATACTAATGCCGATGACTTTGATTCCACTTTTTTTCAAAGATGACATGTTATCCCGCAAACTGCAGGCTTGGGCAGTTCATCCCCCTGTATTTGCTTTCGGATAGAAAAAAAGCAAGGTTGTTCCTTGCTTGTAATGTTTAGCAAGATTAATGGCTTTGCCAGTTTCGTCATTGACGGTTGGGGCTGGAGCATTGGCTCCAACTGCAATGGAATCTGCTGCAGTGATTTTAGGGTGTATAGTTAAAGCAGTGAGTATTATTACTGCTTTAAAGGTGAAGCGTACTTTTTTCATTATTAGACAATTTGTAGAATTTTCATCCCTATAGTAAATAAAAAAATAACCTTATACATGAAATCTATTCGAGCATGCGGAAAATACGGCCTGCGGCAGGTTATTTTCATTTTTAAATACTATATTATCTTTATTTA